>CAYYYV010000052.1:0-4850 GCA_964476225.1 Candidatus Woesearchaeota archaeon
CCATCAAATAACCAACAGTCATACGCGAAGGTATACCATGAGGATTAAACATAATATCCGGTTTAATACCACCAACCGTAAACGGAACATCGTTCTCAGGGGCAATCATACCGACAATACCTTTCTGTCCATGCGGAACCGAAAACTTATCTCCAACCTCCGGAATCCTCTGCTCCCTCATTCTAACCTGAAAAATCCTATTACCCTCTTTATCATGCGTCATAAAAACAGCATCAACAGTTCCCTTTTCCTCCTGCCTAATCGAAGAAGAATTCTCTTTCTTCGTCTGAATAGAAATTTCCCTAGCTTCACTAAGAAACTTAGGAGGACTAATTTTACCAATAACAACATGCCCCTCTCGCATTTCAGCCTCGGGATAAACAACACCATCATCTTCCAAAAAATTATAACTTTCTTCAGTTCTGTATCCAGAAACATCCTTATCGGGAACACCAACTTCGTCCCGAAGACCGCCCGCATAATTTAACTCAACCGAGATATAAGGTCTAAACCTAGAACTCCTACCGAATCCTCTATCAACAGAACCACCGTTCAAAACAGTAGCGTCTTCCATATTATAACCCTCATAGGGCATAACCGCCAAAACAACATTCTGCCCCACAGGATGAACATTCAAAGTATCATAAGTAAAACTTCTAACCAAAGGCTTCTGCGCATAATGCAAAATAGAAACATCCGTATCAATTCTCACCGGAAAATTCCCAGCATAAATCCCAAGACCCTGCCTATACGCTCTCGAACCACCCTTAACCATACGCGCCGGAGGATCATGATTTCCAAACGGAATCAAAGAAACCGAAACACCAAAAATATCCATACTATCAACTTCCAAATGAGTATGCTCCTCGGTCAAATCCTTCTCATCCAAACAAACATAACAATCATCCTCCTCAGCAGCATCAAGATATTCCAAAATCCCTTTCTCAAATAAATTATCCCAACTCAAAGAACCGTTCTTAACCATTTCCAAATGCTCAGTCTTTAATCTAGATTCACCATTTTCAACAATAATCAGCGGTCGAATAACTCTACCAATCTCAGAACTAATAAAAACCGTATCCAAAAATTTATCAAATCGCACAGACATTTCAACAGGCAAATTACCAACCCTTCTTTCATTCCTAACAGCCCTCACAAAATTTTCAACTTCATCAGTAGCTCCAACAAATCTACCATTATAGAAAATATCCAATGCTCCTTCTTCCTTCATACCAACACCCTTCAAAACTTTCAAAACAGCATCATGCTCCATCGTAGTCCTCGTAGAAATTCTCGCCAGCAAAGCCAAATTCTTCCTCAAACCAATCTCAGTTCCTTCAGGCGTCTCAATCGGACAAAATCTACCATAATGTGTTGGATGAACAGTTCTCGCAGCCAAATTCTCTTGTTCTCCGGGCAAAGTAGAAGTAACCCTCTGCAGTTGAGACATAATAGCAAAAGAATTATTCTTATCCATATTCTGCGTAACCCCACTCCGCTCACCAATCCAAGAACCCGTAGCAATCGCCGATTCAATACGATGTGTAAATAAAGTAGACTTAGCAATCGTCTTAATAGAATAAAATTTCCGCCTCTTAACCGTCTTCTGCAAAGTATGAGAAACTTCCCTCAAAAGAATATTAATATTAACCCTAAACAAATCCGCCAACAAATCACCAGACAATCTAACTCTCTTATTCGCATAATGATCCTTATCAGTAAAAGCCGCATCAGGATTTTCTCGTGCAATATAAAATTGCTTAATAAATTTACAAAGCGTCCTCGCCTTTTCCAATCTCGAAGCTTTATCCAAACCAATGTGCGGCAAAAAATAAGAATCCATTCTCTGCTTAACCCGGTCAAGCATTTCTTTATTCGTCCCCTGCAAAGAACTCTTCTCCGCAATCCACATCAAAGCATCATTAACATTCCCTATATCCGCATACTCATAAAGATTAACAACCAAACTATCAGTCTGCTTCCCAATCAAATTAACAATATCAGCATCAGAAGTCATCCCCAAAGCCTTCAATAAAACAATAGCCGGAATATCCCTAAACCTAGAAAACGAACTCTCCAAAATACCATCAGTACTCTCAACTAAAGAAACCGGAATCTTATAAGCCCCTCGCTGAGAAAACAATCTAAGCATCAAACGATTCTTCGTCTTCTGCCATTCAACAAAAGTCTGATTCGAAGCCAAATCCTCAGCCATAACCATAACCCTCTCGTTACCATTAATCAAAAAATATCCCCCATGATCCTTCGGGTCAATATAATTCTTAATCAATTCTTCCTCATCCATCTCCGACAAATTACAAGCATTACTTTTAACCATAATCGGAATTCGCCCAAGCTGAACCTCCTCAGTCTCAATCTGACCCGCATAATTAATATTCATCTCCATCCAAATCGGCGCAGAATAAGTCAACTTTCTAAGTCTAATTTCAGCAGGAGTAACCGGCCTAGAAGAACCATCACTCTCAATCACATTAGGTTTCCCAACTCTAATCTTACCAAGCTTAATTTCAAAATCCTCATTCGGCAAAGCATCACTAAGCTCCGTCACAATTTCCTGCATCCTATTATCAAGAAAATCGTTAAAAGATTTAATGTTAGATTCAACAAGAGAATGATTCTTCAAAAAATTCTTAACTAAAATATGCTCAGCCATTTTTCACCTCCAGTGAATAAATGTCTGCATGAAAATTGTTACAATTTACTTTTTTTCGAGCTTCGCAAGAAAAGCATGAAAATTGTTTATAATTTACTTCAGCCATCTAAATCACGACCCTGTAATACACTTCATCAGCCCTAGAAATCTTAACAACATCTCCAGTCTCGCATCCTTCTGGAAGCGCCGAATCCTTTTTAGAAATCTTCGGCAACTGCGCCAAAGCAATATTATGCTCCTTCAAAACCTTTTCAATCTCGTCAGAACTCAATTTCGCGTGCTTCGGTTGGAGTACGTGCATTTTACTTTTTAGAATATCCCTTTAGATAATGAAAATATCAAAAATGCCTTTAAAAATCTTTCTCTTTTTGCTATTTTAAAGTAGTTCGGGACAAAATACGAAAAAAACAAATGTATTCCACTAAGAATTAAACAAGATTAAACAAATAGTTTTTTAAACCAAAATCTCTCATAAAACACATGACTCCGTAGCTCAGCCTGGTCAGAGCACTGGACTTTTAATCCAGGTGTCGGGGGTTCAAATCCCCCCGGGGTCATAAACACTATGACAAAAACATTCATTTTCGACTGGTCCGGAACATTAAGCGACAACTTTCACAGCTTCTGCCAAGTATATGAATTAATAGCTAAAGAGTTAGGCGGAAAATCATTAACACAAAACGAAATAAAAAACACGTTTACACTTCCATACATGAAATTTTGGAACCTCCACTTTCCAGATTTAACAAAAGAAAAAGAAGACAGATTATATTTAAAATTCATTCATGAAGTAGAAAGAGCAAAAGCATATCCAACAACAAAAGAAACAATCGAACACCTACACAAGATGGGCCACAAAATATTTGTCGTAAGCTCAGACCTTCCATTAAAGCTACTCCCGGAAGCAAAGGAATTCGGGATATCTGAACTTTTCACAGAAATAATCAGCCAGTCCCATAATAAAAACAAACAGATAAAATACCTTCTAGAAAAACATAACCTAAACCCTGAAGACACTTTCTATATAGGAGACACTTCCGGAGACGTAGAGGAAGGAAAAATAGCAGGCGTAAAAACAAAAGGCATCTCATGGGGATTCCAATCCAAAGATATCCTCGCAAAATCAAATCCAGATTTTCTCATAGATGACATAGCAGAAATAAAAGATATAATTTAATTACTGCCCATCATACTCTTCGATAGAATTATCCAAAACATCCAACTTAATCCCTGCCTGATTCCAAAAATCCATACTTCCAGCAGCATGATAAATCTTCTCACAAACAACCCTCTTAATCCCAGAATTAACAATCATCTTCGCACAAATATCGCACGGAGTCATTTTACAATAAAGAGTTGCTCCTTCAATAGGGATTCCCAACTTCGCCGCCTGACAAATAGCATTCTGCTCTGCATGTGCCGTCCGAACACAATGCTGCCGAACAACACCATCATGAGTCCACTCTTCCATCTTGTGCCCAACATCATCACAATGCGGAAATCCCTTAGGCGACCCAACATAACCCGTAACCAAAATCTGCTTATCCTTGACAATCACACAACCCGAACGACCCCTATCACAAGTTCCCCTTTTCGCAACCACTCTACAAATCTCCATAAAATATTCATCCCAACTCGGCCGAACATATTTCTTCTCACCCGAACCTATCTTCCCCAAAACAGCCCCGACCTTCCCATGCAAATCCGCAATCGTCCAATCATTCTTGAACTTATGATCCGCCATATCAACACATCTCCTAAGATTCCCCTTCGTAGGGTCCGTCAAATTCGACTCCCTCTGCTCATCAAAAACAAATTTATCGAAAGAAACATTATCAGTAGAAGATCCCCTCTCAACAATCCTCGCATATCTCGTTTCAATATCTGCATCAACACCGAACAAAACAAAATTACCCTTTCTTCTCAGCGCATCAATTTCTCCCGCACAACGCAAACTCTCAATAACGCAATCGCCTCCAATTTTTACAGCCCTATCATAAAGCTGTTCGGCAATATAACCCGGACCAAATTTTTCCCTCAAATCATTCGCCACCAAAACCATACTATCCCTACTAACCCCAAGTCCCCTTCTTTTTATTTCCTCAATTAAATACTCACGAACAGACAAATGCTTAAATCCCCTTTCCTTTACAAGATACTCTGCCACCGTCCCTTT
>CAYYYV010000053.1:0-4537 GCA_964476225.1 Candidatus Woesearchaeota archaeon
GACGTCTCCGCCTCCGAGAATTGCCATGTTAATTTTGAACTTTCTTTGTTTTACTTTTTTGGGCATTTTTTTATTCTTGTATTTCTGTTTTACTTTTTGTATTTGTGCTTTTACTTTGTCGGAAAATGAGGGGATTAGGAAGCCGCCGAATATTTTTAGTTCTTCCATTTGGAATTTTGCCATTTTTTGCATGATGCCGGATTTCCAGACTGCCCACATGTCGTAGATTGAGATTAGGACTAGAAGGATTATTGCTGATACTGGAGTTAGGATTGGGACGAAGACGGCTGCGATTCCGGGGTAGATTAGTAGTTCTGTTAGATTGTGAATGTAGAAGTTTGGGTTGAATATTTTTACGAAGGCGAGGGGGACTGCTATGGCGATGGCTACGATTGAGATGTTCATTAGGGATGTGTATCTTAGGATTGCGTTGATTGAGATTCCGAGTGCGAGGGATACTACGAGGAAGAACCAGAGTCGGATGACGATTTTCCATTTGTATTTCATTAGGACGAATATTATGGCGAAGGCTAGGACAAATGCGAAGATGATTGAAAGGAAGTTTGGAGTGGGTTCGTCTGCTGGGGTTTGAAGTCCAAAAGGTAGAGAGCCTTCGGTCATAAAAATTTCTTGTTCGCCTGTCGCGGGGTTTATGATTGTTTGAGAGACTGGGGCGTAGGCGTTGACGATGAATAGTCCGATGAATTGTGTTACCAAGAACATGCTTAGTAGAATTAGTGTGATTGTTAATTTGTGTTTCACTTTGTCACCTTTGTTTGAGATAGAGTGTGAGGTATATAAGGTTTATCTAAGACGGATTGTTTCTAAATTTTTTGGGACTGTTGTTTCTGTTCGCTGTTGTTTGTAAATGCTTGATGCCAGGTCTAGGCATTTTGATTGTTCGCCGTGATTGATAATTACTTTTCTTGGTTTTGGGTTTATGTTGTTCATGAATGCCATTAGTTCGTTTCGTGAAGAGTGAGCGGAGAATGCATCTATTGATAGGAATTTTAATTTGATTGGGACGATTTCGGTTTTTCCGTTTACGTCGAATTTTGCTTCTTTTAATCCTTCCTTAATTTGTCTTCCGAGTCCTCCTGGTGGTTGGTAGCATGAAAGGCAGAGTCCGTTGTTCGGAGAGTCTGCGAATTCTCTTAGGTATTCTACAGATGCACCGCCGACGAGCATACCGGATGTTGCTAAGATTATGCAGGGTCCGCCTTCAATGACGTTTTTTCTTTCGTGTGACGAGCCGACTTGTGAGAATATTTCTGATATGAATGGGTTGTTGTCTGCGAAGATGTTTGCTCGTAGGGAGTTTGATAGGAAGTCTGGGTAGGCAGTGTGGATTGCGTTGATGTCCCAAATCATACCGTCGATGTAAATTGGGACTTTTGGTATTTTTCCGTTTCGCATTGCGTCTTCTAGGATTAGCATTTTTTCTTGTGCGTGTCCGGTTCCTAATTCTGGAAGTAGAAGTTTTCCTCCGCCTTGGATTACTTCGTTTGTAAATTTAATGAGTTCTTCTTCGGATTCTTTTCGAGGCGGGTAGTTGTTATCTTTTCCACCGTATGTTGCTTCTAATTGTAGCGTTTCAAGTCTTGGGAAATATGTTGCTGCGGCTTCGAGGGCTCGTGTTTTTCCGAATTTTATGTCTCCTGAGTAGATGTAGTTGTGGAGTCCGTTTCCTATGTTGAAGTGTATCATCGCGGAACCTAGTGTATGTCCTGCGTTGTACATTGTTATTCTGATGTCAGGCGTGATGTCAGTTACTTCTTGGTAGTTCAGCGCGATTGAGTGCTTTACCATGTTTCGGATGTCGGTTGATTTGAAAAGTGGGGCTGATGCTTGTTTGTATGCTACTCCGATGAAGTCTAACGCCATTAGGGCTGAGATGTCTCGTGTTGGGGCGGTCATGTATACCGGGCCCTTGTAGCCCATTTTGTATAGGTATGGGATTAGCCCGGAGTGGTCGAGGTGTGCGTGAGATAGGATTATGGCGTCGACTGTTGATAGGTCTAGCTCTGGGGCTTCTAGATATGGGTATTTGTCTTTTCCTTGGGATGATACGTCTACTCCGCAATCGATTAGTACTCGCGAGATTGGGGTTTGTAAAAGGAAGCAGCTTCGTCCAACTTGTCTTGCGCCGCCGAGTGCGGTTAATCTTACCCATTCTTCCATTTTTTCGGGGTTCCATTCTTTGTAGATTTTTTCACCTATGTTATTTAAGAATTTTTTTCGGTAGGAATTGTCTTGGTATAAAACTTCTCGGATTTTGTTTGTGATTTTGGATTTGATTGCTGGGGAACGTTGAACTTGGGGGGTCCACATTGTTGTTATTTTTACTTCTCTTAGTAATGAGCCGCCTTTTCCGATTGCTAATCCGGGTTTTTTTGCTTCGATGACTACGCTACTTCTTTGTGGGTCGAAAATTATTTGTGTTATTTCGGCTTCTTTTGGAATTATTTTTCTTATTTTTTCTTCTGTTTCTTCTTGTTTCATTAATAGAGATTTATCTGAGCGGAGTTCGATTCGTTTTTTGATTGTGTTTACTACTTCCTTGATTTGTGAGTCGCCGTTTTTGAAGAAGGCTGAGTCTGTTGTGTAAACTACGATATTTGCTCCTTCGAAGATTGTTGAGCCGACTGTACCTCTCGGTAGCTGGTCTTCGATTGTTTTTAAGATATCTGCCATTTTAATTAGTTATGCTCTGTGTAGACTTTTTCAACTCTTTGTTTTGAAATGTGTTTTATCCCGTCTTTTGTGATTGTGAAAACATCTACTCCGTGTCCGGATGCGGTGTCTCGTTCAGATGATGCTTTGATTGCTTCTATTGATAATTCTATCCCATCTTCTACTGATAGTCCTGGTTTGTACATTCTTTCTAGTAGTCCTAGGATGTAGGGCATTCCGGATGAGAAGTTTGCGTCGAAGTCTTCAACGTGCATTACGCTTCCTGCCGGTTCTACTGAGTATAGTTCTGCTTCTCCGTGTTCGTTCAGTCCGCCGACCATTAGTCCTGCCATAAAAGGAATCATAGAGGGTTGTCGGATGTTTTTGTAAGAAGTCATCGCGATCATGTTTGCCGCTTCTTTGATTGTCGGGGTTTTTTTGTCTTTTAGTTCTTTTAATTTAAGTTGGGCTGTGATTAATTTTTTTGCTAGTTCTATGTCTGAAGATGTTCCGGTTCCTGAGATTACGAGGTATTCGTTTAGTTGGCAGACTTTTTGAGTGTTTTTGTTCATGACTATTTGTCCGCCCGCTGTTGTTTTACGGTCTCCTGCCATGACTACGCCGTCTTTGCATACTATTCCGACTAAGCTAGTACCTGTCGTTAAAATTTTCTTTTTTAATTCTGTATCCATTTGAAATCTCTAGAATTTATATTAATTGTTGTAATGGTTGATTTATAAGGTTTTTGGTGGTATTTGTGTGTGGGAATGCTTAAATAGGCGTATTTCTATGGGGATTTATGAATTACGAGCAGTTACTGGATGAAGCGTATGAGAATGTTGAGGCGTCTGAGGAAGCGGAGCGTTTCGAGATTTTGAAGGTTGAGGGGCATCATGAGGGGGTGAGGACGATTATTTCGAATTTTTCGCAGATTGTTGCTAATGTTAGGCGGGCGCCGGAGCATTTGTTGAAGTTTTTGAGTAAGGAGTTGGCGAGTCAGTGTGAGGTTCGTGGGGATAGATTGATTTTGTCGCGTAAGTTGTCTCGGAAGAATATTGATGATAAGATTGAAAAATATGTGAATAGTTTTGTTTTGTGTCCGAGGTGTTTGAAGGTTGATACTGAATTGAGTGAAGAAGGGGGTAAGACGTTTTTGAGATGTCTTGCCTGTGGAGAGAAGCAAGAGATTCACAAGATTTAGCTAAATGAACTAAATTAATGGGAGGAAAAAATGGTTGAAGGACATTGTATGAAGTGTAAGGAAAAGAGAGAAATGAAGAATGTTAGAGTTGAGGCTACGTCTAGAGGAACGCCGATGGCAAAGGGTCAGTGTGTCAAGTGTGGAACTAACATGTGTAAGATTCTTTCGAAGGATCAGGCTGCTGAATTAAAGAAGGCTGCTTAGGTTTATTCTTTTTAAAGTCCCCTTTTTAGGGAGAAGGGGCATTTTTTTATTTTTTATTGTGTGGGGGAAAGTGTGACATAGGTGTTTTAGATTGAATAGATAAATAAAAAAAGTATGGAGTTCTTCGAAAACCATTCATATTTTTTTCGTTAAAACTCAAAAAAAGTGGAAGGATAATAACCGAAGTTGAAATCCAACCGAACTTTTTAACCGAAGTCAAAAAGCACTCAACCGAAGTTGAGTGATTTATGATGGAATTTTTAGTATTCAAAGGTTTTGGTTGGGAATTATTTTTGGGAGCCATTTGGAGAAATTATTTGGAGAATCGGGAGCAGGGGGTCATTTGGAGAAGTTTTTTAAGGGGAAGCCGTTTGGAGAGCTTCGCTCTCATATTTTGTCGGGGTTCTGCGGAACCCCTCCGCCGCCCGCGGGCGGCTCATCGTTGTTTCGGTAAGTATT
>CAYYYV010000054.1:0-1453 GCA_964476225.1 Candidatus Woesearchaeota archaeon
CTAATCTGGAAAATTAGAAAATTAAGTAGAAAAAATGGAAAGAAAAAATAAGATAACGTTATCAATAGTATTTGTTGCAGCCATAATAATTCTATCTATAACTTTAAACGCTCCTCTTCACAAAGAAATCATTCAAACAAAATTCATAGCAGGAGAGAGGTCGGGTTTCGATTTAGAAAGAGGACGATTAAATTTTGGATCAATAGCTCCGGGTGCCTTTGTTGAAAGACAAATTACAATAGAAAACACCTATGAGCACCCAATAATAACAAAAATTAAATCATCAGGAGCAATCTCCCCACATATAATAGTTTCTGAGAACAATTTTATTTTAAAACCCGAAGAATCAAGAAATATAACATTCTCATGCCTCCCAGAAAGAGGAATAGAATTCGGAGAATATCCAGGTGAAATAGAAATCATTTTTTATAAAACTTAAGACAAATTCCCACACATAAACCAATATAAATATTTCTCAAAATCAAACCCCTTCAGCAACAGCCTCGCCAACAGAAACACTTTCACTTTCCTTAGTCTCCTCAGCTTGCCCAGTCTTAACACTCTCATCTTCACCTTCAGCCAAAGCCCTCATTTTTTCCTCAATAGCAGACTCAGCCTTCTTCAACTCAGTTTCTTTCTTCTCCCTCGCCAATCTCTTTTTTCGAGGCTCTTCCAAAATCAAAGCTTCGCCGACAAAATCTTCCAAACTAGGCAAAGGCTTGTCTATATTATGAGCCTTCATATATTCCCTAGCCATCAACCAGAAAAACAAACCCATAGATTTATTCGACTTATTATTCCCAATCATAACAACATCAATATTCGCAGTATGATTATTAGTATCGCAAATGCCCACAACCGGAATTCTAATATTCTTAGCATCGGCCAAAGCATTCTTATCCAACCACGGGTCACAAATAACAACCATCTTCGTCTCAATAAAATTATCCAAAACAGTATTAGTTAAAACTCCACTCGGATATTTTTTTGTAAAAGTTCTAACTCCAGTAAGTTCAGCAAACATCTTAGCCCCTCTCCATCCAGCCTCTCTCTTACAAACCAAAGTCCAATCCGCAGGCTTAAACCGCTTAATAAAATCAATACCCTCAGCCAACTTTTTGTCAACAAGTAAAGTATTCAAAATCGCAAGTCCATCCAACCTTCTCCTATAAACATACTTCCTCATCGTCGGTGTAATAACCTTAGTCCCCAAATACGAGGCAGTTTTAATATAATCTTCAAGAGGAGTCAAAATCGTCTGATCTTCTTTTTTATCGCCATCACCTAAGCTTGGCGTTATCTTTTTGTTTTTATCAGGTTTCTCTTCCTCTCTTAAAGTATCACTTACAATTGGTTCAACAATGTTTTCTGTTTTTTTTACCATTTGTATATAATTCCGCTTGGGAGTAATTGCTACCGGTCCAAAAGACTTCCGCACCCAATACGATAATAA
>CAYYYV010000054.1:1553-4489 GCA_964476225.1 Candidatus Woesearchaeota archaeon
ATATCCATAACCCTCTTAAGTTTTATCAACCTCTCCCGGCCAAAAATCCCAGTCTTAATGAATTGCCCACCAAACCCAACACAATAATCCGCAAGAATATCATCCATAGTTTCCCCAGACCGATGCGAAAAAATCATCACAATATTATTCCTCTTACAAAACTCAACAACTCTCTTCACTTCCAAAATCGACCCAATCTGATTCGGCTTCACAATCATCGCATTAATCGCACCACCCTCAACAGCCCTCCGAACTCTCTTCAAATTCGTCGTCGTCAAATCATCCCCAACAATCAACGTCTTTGGTTTACTGATTACTGCTGACTGCTTACTGCTCACTCCGGATTTGTCGACAGAATTCATAAGTTCGACAAATCCAGAAAAGTCATCTTGGTTCATCCCATCCTCAACATAAAAAATCCCAAACTTCTTAATCAACCTCTCAATATAATCCGCCTGGTCAACCTTATCCCGAATCAACTCCTTATTCTTATACATATAATATCCGTTATCATAAAAACTCGAAGCCGCAACATCTAACCCAATCCTCAACTTATATTTTTTAGCAACCACCTTCAAAACCTCAAGAACCTCCTCATTCGTTCTTCCCGTCCTCCATGCCCCCTCGTCGTTCCGCCCCGAAACTCCGAAAAAGCTTGCCCCAGCCAATTTTGATTTTGAATTAGCGAGGGTGCCCCGAATACCGACACCCCGACCTAAAAGCTTCTTAGCGTAAGCGTAGGCTTTTAGGTTTACAGTCACCGCTCGAGAAAAAGTCTTCTCCTTCGGAATCAATAAAAATTCCTGAAAATCCGGACGCCTCCCGCGAATAAATTTAGAATGCAACCCCCCACCAATACAATTCCCAACAGGCATCGGCATCTTCGGTCGCAGCCCATCATTCACATCATCATTAATAAATTCCCAAAGCTCCTTCCCATTATCCGCAGCCGCCGCCCTCAAAAAAACACCCTCCATGGCATAATTAACATTCCCGCCAAACCGACCATGCCGAACCTCAAACTTCCTCATTAAATCAGTCATTAACTTCAAATGATTAATATTCTTAATAATAAAATTCATCTCCTTCAACTTCGGACAAAAAACCTTCAACATTTTCATACTACGCCCAATCCCCTTAGAATTATAACTCGCAACCTCACTCTTCCCAGTAGACTTCCCCGACGGTGCCGAACATTTAAACACACCCTCATAAGTTTTCAAAACAATTTGAATACTCCGCTCACCCCGCGAATTCTTCACAAAGCTAGGCACCACTTCTTTAACGAACATAATAATAAAACCAAACAAGAATTAATAAACCTTACTCCAACTCTTCTTCATCAACCTTTTCTTCAACAACAACTTCGTCATCCTCATGCTCCTCTCCAGAATTAGAAAGTTCCATCATTTCTCCACTCTCAGCAATATCTTTCACGCCTTCTTTCTCAGCAGCTTCCTTCGTCGCATCAGAAACCTTCGTCTCTTCAATCTTAATTTTCTCAAGAGGCTCTTCCCTTTTCTCAGGCATTGGCCTATTAACAGAAATCGGCAAAACCCCAGTATCCAACTCCTTCTCAGCAATCTTCAACGGGTCATAATTAACTCCATCCAACTCCTCTGTGCTCATCTTAGCCAAAAGCGGAGCATCCATAGAAATCTGCAAACCCCGAGCCCCAATAATCCGAGCCCTTTCATATTTCGAAAATTCTTGTTTTTCACCCATCTTATCCGAAGACATATTCCTTAACCTTAGGAAACATCTCTGCCCATTTAGATTCAGCAAGCTTTAAAATTGTTTCCATATCCTTATCCGAAATAGTCCCAGCCTTCCCCTTTTGCATAGCAGTAATCCTCGGCTTCCCAGAGACTTGCCCCGTTCGATTGGCTCGCCCCGTTTGACCTTTGTCTAATGGGGTATCTAATGGGGTACCGCCCATAGCAATAGTCAACCTAAACTTCGAAATCTCTTCTTCCTCTTTTCCAACGTCCGCAACAATAGCGTTCCCAACTTTATGAAACGTCATACTAAAAGACAGAACATCTTTTTCCAAAGGAATTCCTTCTTTCTCACTATAACCATCAACCTTGTCTTCCTTCTCATTATATATCGGCATCCTCGCCCGACCCAAAGCAATCAAAGCCGCAAGCCCAGCAACATCCAAAATATTCCCATCATCATTTATCGCAACAATATCAACAAAAACCTGCCAAACCTTCTCACCTTCCTTAATACATAATTTCTTCATATCAATAAATCCAGATTCTCTAATCCCTCTATCAATAACCCTCGCCAACTCAATAGCATTAATTCCAGGTCTACCAATATCAAACTGCTGCGAAGCCATCGGATGCAATTCAGCACTAGTCATAAAAGTTCCAGCATCAGGACTATCAGGATAAGGAGTAGCCAAAGCCAAATGAACACCAGCCAAAACCTCAGTCTTCCCAAACTTAACCCTCACAGCCGAAGCCGAATTCTTACTAACTCCGTCCTCAACAACAAGCTTTCTATACTCATCAACTTTCCGACCATCAAGCCTCTTCCCTTCATTCAAATAAGACTCAATCTTTTCTCTCTGCAAATTAGGCATAATATAATCACTCATCGTCTTCCCCCGTAACATTTTTCAAAGCATCCATCTGAACTTTCAAAATATCCTCACAAGCCTTCTTCGCCATCTTAATAGTTTCCTTAAACTCATCAACCGAAATTTTCCCATCAAGTTGCAATAAAGCAATTTCCTTTCCCCTCGAAGTAAAAACCATAGGAATATCGGTCGAACCCTCAGCATCATGAAACTCCGAATCCTCATACTTATCCAAATCAACAACCAAAGTCTTATCAATCTTCCCAACTCCAATCGCCGAAACCATTTCCTTCATCGGAATCCCAGCATGAGCCAAAGCCATAGCCGCAGCATTAATACCAGCAAC
>CAYYYV010000055.1:0-4481 GCA_964476225.1 Candidatus Woesearchaeota archaeon
CGTCTCCAGAAAGCCAACCAAGAAAAATACCACCAAGACCACTAATATATAAAACAACAGCGATAGTAAACAATCCAGCCAAAATACCAAATGTAATTTTCATCCAATCAGGAGCACTAGATAAATCACCAGCAACAAAACCATACAATATAAGAAAAACCAAAATCACAGCAATACCAACCGCCATCCACGGCATAAGCCCAACAATAATATTTCTCGGCTGAGGAATCCCAATTAAAAGCAAACCCACAACCAATGAGACCATCGCGTCAATCTGCGCCTTGCCATCACCAAGAATTTTAGACTTCTGTAAAATCGCAAACACCACAACGAACACAAGTAAGAAAGGCAAAAGCATCTCCGTAAAAAATGGATTGTCAAATATCATACTAAACAAAACAATAAATCCTATTTAAATATTCCTAAAATTCGCAACTAAGTGAAACGATGACCGAATAAGCTTGCCCCAGCCAATCTCTTTGATATATCTGCGAGGGTATTTCCGCGTGGCTCTGCCACAAGACTAATTAAAACATCTTCTAAAAATTATCTCAAAAACATTCACAAAACAAAACCCTCGAACAATTTTAATTTATAGCAGGAGATTTCACAGCGTAAAAATTTTTGCAGTGTGCAAGCACACATAAGAAAAATTTTACCAAAAAATCATCGCTAGAAATTAAAATTAAACCAAATCCTCATCTTCCAAGGGCATATCTTCTTCCTCTGTTTGAACCGGAACCGCATTTCTATTAATTATAACTATATCTCCGATCGCCTTAATAAATTGATGAGGCACAATAATTCCTCGAGCTCCTCCAAGAACTTCAATCATTCCAGACTCCCGAGCAACAACAATTCTCCATCCATCTACCTTATTATCTATAAGATTAACCTCTTCAATCATCCCAAACAAATCCCCGGAATCAGTATAAACCTTTCTTCCAACAACTTCACTCATTCTTTTAATCCTTAACATAAAGCAACCAAACACGTTTCATTTAAATACATTTCTATGATACACAAGCTACGACAAGGTCGGCTATATTAAAGGAAGTTGAAGCCTTAAGAAACCATTCGGTGTCTTAGGCAGGCTATAACGAAACCAATCTATTTTCAATAGTTTTATAAAAAATACATTCCTCTCTAAAACATGGAGATAAAAGAATACGGAAAAGAAGTCGCCACAATAATTCTAGCAACAATAGTATTAGCAATCGCGGTCGCATTCAAAGACTCAACCATATTCTATGCAGCAGCAATAAGCTTTCTCATAATCTTCGTCGTAAACATAATCACAAAAAAAATCGTGGGGTATATTTTCGAAACCGACGTCAAAACGAAATTCTGGACATGGTATCAATATGGATTCAGAACCGACTGGCATTTCAAAAAACCAATTCCAATGCTCTGGCTTCCACTAATCCTCGTACTATTCACAAAAGGATTCTTTCTCTGGCTCGGCATTCTAGAATTCGACGTAGTCGCAAAAACAGAAAGAGTTTCCAGAAGACACGGGCTATACAGATTCACACAAGTAACAGAACACCATATGGCATGGATAGCAATATTAGGACTAGCCACAAATCTCGTATTCGCAATCGGCGGATACGTCCTCGGATTCGAACTATTCACAAAATTAAGTATCTACTTCATAGCATGGTCAATGATTCCACTCGGCAGACTAGACGGCTCGAAAATACTCTTCGGAGGGAAAACCAAGTGGACAATTTTCTTCACAGTCGCAATGATACTATTAGTCTGGGCATTAACAATTCTATAAAAAACTAAACTCTAAAACAAACGTGGAGCCTTTCCCGATTTTCTACCCCTCTTCAAAACCCTCTTCTTCTCCTTCTTAGAAAATCCAAAATTCTGAAAAAAGAAGATATAAATTATTGGTAAAATACCAAGTGTATTAAAAACAAAAAAAGAAACGAACCAAATTAAATGCCCTTTCCGAGCAGCCTTCCAAGCACCAACAGCCTTCCATGCAATCGTCCAAACTAAAACAGGATATATCCAAGCAGGAATAACAAAACCTTCAAACATCATATAAAAATCAGCACTCCAAAATTTATAAACCTACTCATCATCAACAAGCTATGGAGGAAATATCAATCACCCCACGAGATTATCAACAAACAATCTTCGAAACATGCAAAGAAAAAGATTGCCTAGTTGTGCTCCCAACCGGAACCGGAAAAACATTAATAGCCCTAATGCTCGCAGTGGAACGCTTCAAAAAATTCCCTCTAGAAAAAATCCTAATCCTCGCCCCAACCCGTCCATTAATTGAACAACATTTTGAGTCTTTCAAAAAATCTCTTCCCGAAGGATGGGCAGACATGCAACTTTTTACGGGCAAAACCCCAGCAAACAAAAGAAAAGAAATTTGGCGAACCGCAGAATTTATTTTCTCAACACCCCAATGTATCGCAAACGACCTAGACAAAATGCTTTACAAATTAGACGAAGTATCCCTACTTGTCGTAGACGAATGCCACCGCTGTCTAAAAAATTACGCCTACAACCGAGTCGCACAAAAATATAAAACACAATCCACAAACAGAAAGGTCTTAGCACTAACCGCGTCTCCAGGCTCCGACAAAGAAACAATAACCCAGGTCTGCAAAAATCTTGGAATCGAAGCCGTAGAAATACGAACAAGAGAAAGTCCCGACGTAAAACCATATTTACAAGAACTAGAGTTTGAAAAAATAGAAGTCGATTTTCCATCAGAATTCCTAGAAATTAAAATCCTATTAGAAGAAATTTATAACAAAAAAGTCTCAGAACTAAAACACCGAAAAGTTCTTTTTGGATACGCAAGCAAAACAATGTTGCTAAAAGCTCAGGGAAGACTAATGGCACAAAAAAGAAAAAATATGAACACCTTTATGGCAGTGTCCGCATGTGCAACCGCACTAAAAATCTCACACGCCCTGACATTACTTGAAACCCAAACAATTTCCTCATTCATAACATATCTAAAAGATTTATTCAAACAAGCAGCCGAAAAAAAATCCAAAGGTGTCCAAAAACTAGTAGCAAATCCTGCATTCGCAAAAGCATACACCCTAACAACAATGCTAAATAAAGAACATCCAAAAATAGAAGCCCTAAAAAATATAGTAAAAGAACAATTCCAAAAAGACCCAGACTCAAGAATAATAATCTTCGCACAGTTCCGTGAAACCGTAAGAACAATCTCAGAAGAATTAAATAAAATTCCAGAAATAAATGCCGACAATTTTGTTGGACAAGCCATGAAAGACCACGGCAAAGGCAGAATGACCGGACTTAAACAAAGAGAACAAAAAGCAATGATTGAGAAATTTAAAACCGGAGAAATAAATGTTTTAGTCGCAACATCTATTGCAGAAGAAGGACTTGACATCCCAGAAGTAAACGAAGTAATTTTTTACGAACCAATCCCCTCCGCAATACGTTCAATCCAGCGAAGAGGAAGAACCGCAAGACTTTCAAAAGGAACATTAAAAATCCTAGTAACAAAAAAAACCCTAGATGAAATTTTCCACTATGCTGCCTATCACAAAGAAAAAAGAATGCACAAAGCAATCGACGATATTAAAAAAGACTTCGAAACAGAAGACAAACAACAAACATTACTATGAAAAAACAAATCAATAACATCTTCTCAAAAACAAAACCGCAAAAAGAACCTGAATGCCCAAACCCAAAAACCCCAATCATCGTAGACACACGAGAAAAGCAATCTTTAATCACAGCAAACCTCATAGAAAAAAAAGCAAACATTAAACACGAACAATTAGAAATTGGAGATTACCTAATCCAAGACACAATAATCGAACGAAAAACCTTCTCAGATTTCGTAAGCTCAATATTAGACAAAAGAATATTCTCCCAGCTCAAAGAAATTAAAAAATACCCCAACCACATCCTAATCCTCGAAGGATTTTATTACAACTACGAAGATTTCAAAATTCACAAAAACGCAATCCAAGGAATGCTCTTATCAGTAGCAATCGATTATAAGGTCCCAATCATCTACACCGAAGACGAAGAAGACACCGCGAACTTCTTAATTCTCACAGCGAAAAGATACGAACGACCAAGACCCGATATAGGACTAAGACCTTCCAAAACTTTCAGAACAGAAGAAGAGCAAAAACAATTCATCCTAGAAGGCTTCCCCGGAATCGGACCCGCAGCAGCAATAAACCTCCTAGACAAATTCCCAACACTACAGAATATATTCAACTCAACAGAAAAAGAACTACAAACCATACTCGACAAAAACAAACTAGACAAGTTCCTCTCTCTATTAAAAGATTGATATTAAATTTACACATCCATGAGAAATGCGGCATCGAAGACGACGTGATTTCTTATGGAAAAATAATTACTAAGGACCCAAGCTAAAACTAGAATAATCAACTATCTTCGCCAATTTCCTAATCTCCTTTAAACTAACCGCCCCAACCTTCTTCTCATAA
>CAYYYV010000056.1:0-4440 GCA_964476225.1 Candidatus Woesearchaeota archaeon
CGAGCCGTCCTCCCAATCCTATGAATATAATCCCGATGGTCCTTCGGCAAATCATAATTATAAACATGCGAAATCCCAGAAATATCCAAACCTCGAGCCGCAACATCAGTACAAACAAGAACGTTGACTTTAGCATCATCAAAGCCCTTCAAAACCCGCTGCCTCTTATTCTGCTCCATCCCCCCATGAATCGCCTGAGCCGCAATCCCATTCTCCTTCAAATTCTTCGCAACAAAATCAACATTCCTCCTCGTATTACAAAAAATCATAACAAGCTTAGAATCCTCATGTTTCAACAAATGAACCAACAAACCAAACTTCCCAAAATCCGCAACATCATAATAAACCTGCTTCAACAAAGAAACATCAATATAATTATCAACCAAAATCTCAACAGGAGACTTCATATACTTCTCAGCAAAATCCGCCAAGTCCCCAGAAATCGTAGCCGAAAAAAGCAAAGTCTGCCGATTCACAGGACACGCCGAAACAATTTTCCCAACATCTTCCTTAAATCCCATATCCCACATCCTATCCGCTTCATCCAAAACCAAATAATCAACCTTCGACAAATCAATAAAATTATGTTGCATATGATCCAAAAGTCTACCCGGAGTAGCAACAACAATATCCGCATAAGCCAACTTCTTAACCTGATTCACCATAGAGACACCACCGTATACCGAAGCAACTTCCAACTTTTTATAATAAGCAAACTCCTCCAAAGCACAAGCAACCTGCTCACACAACTCACGAGTCGGCGTCAAAATCAAACCACGAAGACCCCCGCCTTTTGTAACATTCTTAATCATCCCTGCGCCAAAAGCCAAAGTCTTCCCAGACCCCGTCGCTGACCCAGCTATAACATCCTTTCCTTCAAGAATTAACGGTATCGTTTTCTCCTGAATCTCTGAAGGCTTCACAAACTTCTTGTTCGAAATCACTTTCAAAACATGTTCGCAAAGTCCTAATTGTTTGAACTTTTCCATTTTATAAATCTCCAAGAAAATATCTCAGACCCGAATCCCCGTGACCAAGGCCTAAGGACTCTAACTTATTTATATAACTAAACAAAAAGAACGATTTATAAAACTATGTATCCTTAATACCACATGCCAAAAAAATGCCCCGCTTGCAACTCAACAAGATACGAAAAGATAGAAGGCGACTTCAAATGCGCCAGATGCGGCTTCATAAACAAATCATCAGAAAACATCAACGAAGAATTAGAAAATCAATTCTCTTAATCACCCTCAGCTACGTCAACCTTGTCCTCGGCCTTTTCAACAACATCCTTCTGTTTCTCAACTTCAGCATTATCCCCCACCTCTTCCAACTCCCTCAATTCCTTTTCCTCGTCGGCCAACTTCACCTTCGCATCTCTAATTTTCTCCAACCGAACTTTCTTACCCTTCACACTCTTAATCTTGTCCTCAGTATCCTTAACCCTTTTCTCCACATCCTCCAACTCCTTCTCATCGTCATCGACAACCAAACCCTTTTGACCAGTCCTTCCATGAAACATCAAAAATAAAAAAATAAAAAAAGCAATCAAAACAACAAAACCACTCATAAGATAACCCCAACTAAGCGAGCCGTCGTCGTCAACAAATATCGCCATAGCAGTTAAAAAAACCCCGCCAAAACTTTCATTATCACCCTCTTCAACAACAACATCCGAATCATTCCCAACAGCAACAGCCTCACTATCAATAACAACAATCTCTCTCTCATTTACCCCTACAGTTTCCTCAACAACAACATCAATTTTCTCACAACCAACATTCCTACAATCAACACTCAACGGCTCACTAATACTATGCCCCAAAAAATCAACATCCCGAATCTTCTCACCATCCCTAATAACAAAAACATTAAATCTAACATCCGGAACATTCAAAGAGAAAAACGTCGTCTCAAAAGTCCCATTCTCATCCGCAATCCCATCACCCATATTCAAAAGAGGCCCACTTCCTGCAGTCCAAGCGTAAACCTTAACCCAATCCCCCGGCTGCGCCTGAACCCTAATCGGACCCTCCATAGCCAACACACCCGAAGCTAACATCAAAACCATCAAAACCAAAATCACCTTTTTCATCCAACATTATAACATCCACTCTTTAAAAGAATTTCTATAGTAAGTTTTAAAAGTCAGAATTTTCTCTAACTATTACGAACCCGTAGGCTAATGGTAGACCCTCTCGCTTACACCGAGATGACCCAGGTCCGATTCCTGGCGGGTTCATTCCCAATTCAAGTAACAACATTTAAATATAGAAAATCCAACATCTAAATATGACAGAACATAAAAACAATTCTGGAGATTCAGTAGAACAAAATTTAAACCCAGGCTATATCTCAAAATCTAATATGGGAAGCCTCCCAATGTCAAACCAAGTCAACGATGCCATGAACACAAAAATGGAGAAAACACAAAAAGAAATCGAAAAATTCAAAACAGAAATTCTAAAAAAACACAAATACATCGAGGCTATCGGAATAATTCCAGCACAAGCCGCAAAAAAAATAGAAGAAGAATATGAAATCTCCGAAGAAGACGCAAAAAGAGAACTAATACACATCGTAACAATCATACCAGAAGCACAATTCAAAAACATCGCACAGATTAGATTAGATATAATCGCCGAAGCAAAAAAAATCAACGACAAATTCTGGGCACACGTAATGACCCCCATAGATTTCTGGAACCTCGGACTAGATTCAAAATTCGAAGTCATGGAAGCAATCGCAATGTCCTACCCAATCATGGACAAATCTTTTCTAAGCCACATCCGAGTCGCACAAATCCACAAATCCCTAGTTTTAAAGAAATTCGAAAAATATGTAACGTCATATGTAATCGGAGGCTCCCTAACAACCGGGACAACAAAAAAAGATTCTGACGTAGATGTTTTCGTAATCATCGACGACACCGACGTAAAAAGAATGCCAAGACTAGAACTTAAAGAAAAACTAAGAGGAATAATTTACTCATACATCCAAGAAGCCGAAGCAATCGCAGGCGTAAACAAAAACACATTAAACGTCCAAATTTATCTAATGACCGATTTCTGGGAAGCAGTAAAAGACGCCCACCCCGTAATGTTCACATTCATCCGAGACGGCGTCCCACTTTACGACAGAGGAACATTCCTACCATGGAAATCCCTTCTAAGAATGGGAAAAATAAAACCAAGCCCAGAAGCAATCGATATGTTCATGTCCTCAGGAAACAAATTAAAAGAAACCATAGAAAAAAGAATTTTCGACATAGCAACATTAGATTTATTCTGGGGAATATCCACACCAACACAAGGACTATTAATGCTCTACGGTTTAGCCCCACCAAATGTTTACGAAACTGTAAAACTATTCAGAGAAGTTTTTGTTGAAAAAGAAAAATTGGTTGAAGTAAAATATGCAGACATCCTAGACGAAATCATAATCAAAGTCTGGAAAGCCTACGAACACGGAAAGCTAAAACCCGGAGACGTCGACGGAAAAGAACTAGATAGATTATCAAAAAACGCAATTGATTATATCGAAAGACTAAAGGAATTAAGAGAACAAATAGAAAAAAGAATTCAAGAAAAATCAATCGAACAAATCCATAAAGATGTTTTCGGAATGATTGGAAGTTTACTGAAGAAAAAATCTGAAACCGCAATCATAAAAGAATTCAACGAAAAATTAATCAAAGAAGGAAAATTCCCACCAAGATTTCTTGAAAGCTTAAAACTAATTTCCAGAACTAAAAAAGATGTCGCAAATGCCAAAGGAAAAAAGAGTAAAAAGAAAGACAATCTAACCACAAAACAATCAAGAGATGTAGACAACGCAAGAAAACTCGCAGCAGAAATTACACAAGCGCTAGTTGAATATTCACAAAGACGTGAATTAGCATCACTGGAAAAATCAAGATTCCTAATTAAGGGCAAAAATATGGAAGCAGAAGTATTTTTCCTTTCAAACACTTTCGTAGTCCAAAAAACAAAAATACAAAAAATATCAGGAAACAAAATTATCAACGCAACCCCAAAAGAACTTCAAGAACAAATAATGAACCAGAAAGGAAAAGAAACAAAAATAGATTTCAAATCCCTCGAAACCCTAAAAAAGATATTCGGCGAATTCGAGTTAGTATACTAATCTATATTTTCCGCAACATATTTACTTTTAAACTTCTCTCCAATTAATTTATATGAAAAACCAGAAAAGAAACCAGGGAAAAAACCACGGAAGAAAAGAAAACATGAGTCCCGGAACAACCGGGAAATCTATTTCACAATCTCCAGATGAATTTAACAGATTATTAAGACAAATAGAAGAAGAAAGAAGAAGAAAATTAACTCCGCAAAAACACATCGCCTCTCCCAGAGAAAAACCCCAACGCACAACAAGACAATACAAAAACTTTTATTTTGTTTCAGAAGAAGGAAT
>CAYYYV010000057.1:0-4429 GCA_964476225.1 Candidatus Woesearchaeota archaeon
ACCATTCCCCAAACTCGTCGAACTACAAACCACTCACTAAGAACTACCAACTAAAAAACAGCATACTGTTTTTTCGCCTTCTGCTCCCTATCCAAAACCGAACCCTTCTTATTAATCCGAGGACGCCCCGATTCTTTATCTTTCCTCAAAGTAATATCTAAACTCTCAAGCAACGAACTAATCCCCTCTTCAAAATTCACAACCCCAGAAGCCTCGCCACTCTTACCACTAACACCCGAAAAATTAATAATAGAATCCGCCAAATAAGAAACTAGCAACAAATCATGGTCCACAACAAAAGCCGTCTTCTCTTTCTCCGTCATTATTTCCTTAATCGCCTTCGCAACCGAAATCCTTTCCTCAACATCCAAATAAGCCGACGGCTCATCAATCAAATAAACGTCCGCATCCTTAGCCAAACACCGAGCAACACTAAATCTCTGCAACTCCCCACCCGACAACTCATTCAATTTCTTCGACTCCAAAACTCCAATATGAAAAACACTCTTCATCTTTTTATTTATCTTCTCCCTAAAACAAATATCCCGAACGCTCTCATCCGAATCCGTAAATAAATACTGCGCCTTATAAGAAACCTTTAAATTCAAATCCAATTTTCGACTGCTCACTGCCGACTGCTCACTGCTCACTTCATTTACTTCGAGCTCTCCGCAGAGTGCTCGAACAAAGGTAGTTTTACCCGTCCCATTTTTTCCCAAAATTCCAACGACATGATTCTGATGAATCTCGCCAGCCTCGGTCTTAAACTCAAACCCCTGCCCCGTTTGATGTCCAAGACTATCTAACTGGGGAAATTTCAAATCAAACGCAGGCCACTCACCAATCTTATTCCCAGACATCGCCGCATTCTTCGTAAAATTAAAATTCAACGCCTTATCCCGAATCCGCATATTCTCCTCCTTCAAAAACCCATTCAAATAAGCGTTAACACCTTCCTTAGAAGTCTTAACCCCACTAACAGTTCCGAACGCACCCTGCCCACCAAAAAAGATATTCAAATAATCCGTCAAATAATCCAAAATCAAAATATCATGCTCAACAACAACAACAGTCTTATCCTTCCCAATCTCCTTAATAAAATCCGAAACGCGGAGCCTCTCTCCAATATCCAAAAAAGCCAAAGGCTCATCAAAGAAATAAATATCAGCATCCCCCAAACTCGCAGCCAAAATCGCAACCTTCTGTAACTCCCCACCGCTAAGCTTATTCATCTTGTTCTTCAAAACATGAGAAACCCCAAGTCGCTCCGCCAAATCTTTAATATCCGAAACCTTACCCCTCTCCTTCAACAAATCCATCACCCCAACATCAACCGCCAACTTAGATAAATTCTGCGGCTTATAACTAACTTTCAACCTATTGCCTATTACCGATTGCCTATTGCCTAATTTATCAAAATACTTCTGCAACTCCGTCCCCTTAAATCTCTCAACATCAATCTTCTCAACACCCGCCAAAATATTAACAGCCGTAGATTTTCCAATCCCATTCCTCCCAAGCAACCCAAGGACCAAACCCTCTTTCGGAACAGGTAATCCATACAAAGCAAATCCATTCTCACCATATCTATAAACCAAATCCTCCTCACTCACCGACGGCAAATTAATAATATCAATCGCTCCGAAAGGACATCTTTTAACACAAATCGCACAACCAACACAAGTATTCTCATCAATCCTCGCCTTCCCCCCGACTGCCGACTGCCGACTGCCGACTGCCGACTCAGTGGGCGCACCCACTGTTACGCAACTATCCGCTTCCTTCTTCTCAACCGGACAACACTTTTTACACTCATGCCCACATAAAGTCGGCCTACATTTATCCTTATGAATAATCGCTAACTTCATAACAACACATAGAAATAACCAGTTTTAAATCTAACACTTAGCCCCACACTCAGAACAAAATTTCGCCCCAGCCTCAATCGGCCAACCACACTCACACTTCTCAATCTTCTCAGCCTTCTTCTCTTCAACAACCTCATAATCACTCCGCCCAGAAAGAACCTTCCCCAGAATCCTCTTTATCTTATCCTTATCTTCCCCTTCTTCCTGAAACTTTGTCAAATCAAATCCGTCCATTACAAAAACTAAACAAAAGCTTTTATAAATATTATTCTCCCACAAAACACATGGAAAAATGCGAACTATGCAAAGAAGAAATTAAAACAACATTCCTCGGAAAACTAGACGGGACTCTAATCAAAACAGGCGAAGGCGAAACCTCAAAAAAACATTACATCTGCTCAGCCTGCCAAAAAGAACACAAGAATGAGTTGAAAGAAAAACTCTAAACTACTTCTTCTTCAAATGAACATCCATTTGTGGGAAAGGAATTTCAACGCCATTCTTATTCAAGACATTATAGATTTTCGTATTAGCTTCATCAATCGCGCTCCACTTATTCTCAAAAGAATCCACATAAAAATAAGCCTTAAAATTCAAAGAAGAATCCCCCATCTCAATAAATCTTATAGTAATATCCTCACTCTCATCCAAATCCTTAATAGTTTTCAACTCTTTCAAAACAATCTTCTTAACCTTTTCAATACTCGATCCATAAACAACACTAAAAGAAACCGTAGCACGAGTCTTCGGGTCCGGCAAAGCAACATTCTGAATTATACTATCAGCCAATTTATTATTAGGTACAATAATCAACTCATTATCAAAGGTCCTAATCTTCGTACTCCTAAGCCCAACCTTCAAAATCTTACCCTTAGCATCTGCCCCCAAATAAATCAAATCATTAACCCTAACAGACTTATCCAAAATAACGGAAATCCCAGAAAAGATATTACTCAAAATAGGTTGCAAAGCCAAAGCAATAGCAAGTCCCGCAATTCCAAGCCCAGCCAAAAAAGGACCTATCTCAATACCCCAAATATCCAGAATATAAATAGCAGCCAAAACAAACAAAGCAACTTTAACAGAACCATGAACCAAAGAAATAATATTATCATCCATCTCACTCTTAGTCCTCATAGACAACTTCTTCAGACCCCTGAAAAGAGCCAAGTCAATCACAAAATAAATAAGCATCCCAATAGAAACCGCCATCAAAGTAAAAACCCCATTTCTTAACAAACTATAAACACCCTCACGAAGCGTCAGCTCCGACAAAGTAACAAGCAAAGCAAGAGCAAAAGAAAAAAGCAAAAGAGGAAGAGACGATTTCTGAACAATAATATCATCCAAATCAGTTTTCGTCTTAGAAGTAGCCTTTGTAAAAATATAAGTCAAAATACCAAGCCCAAGCCTAAGCACAATCAAAGATACGGCAAAGACCACAAAAGCTCTTAAATACTCATTCTCAATACCAATATAAGCTCCAAACATAAGATAAACCAGCAAGGTTATTTTAAATACCTTATGCCTCCGTAGCTCAGTTGATAGAGCGTTTGATTCGTAATCAAAAGGTCGTCGGTTTGATCCCGGCCGGAGGCTTATCTACTTCTAACAACCCCAACCCTCGGACAATATTCAGCAACAGGGCACTTCGAACACCAAGGAGAAATCGGCTGACAAATCCCCTTTCCAAATTGAACAAAAATCCCATTAAACTCATTCCAATACTTCTTAGGCAAAACCTTCTCCAACGCCTTCTCCGTCTTCTCCGGCGTCGCAGTCTTAACCCAACCCAACCGATTCGGAATCCTATGACAATGTGTATCAATCGGCAAAACAGCCTTCCCAAAAGCAAACGCCAAAACAATATTCGCAGTCTTCGGCCCAATCCCTTTTATAGACATCAACTCCTCTTTCGTAGACGGAACCTCCGACCCAAACTCATCAATCAAAACCTGAGAAACATGTTTCAACACCTTCGCCTTCTTATGATAATGCCCCGAAGAAAAAATCAACTTCTCCAATTTAGGAATCGAAAGTTTAGCAATCCCCTTCGGAGTATCAGCAACAGCAAACAACTTCGCAGAAACAACCTCCGTATTTTCATCCCGCGCCCTTAAAGAAAGCAAACACGAAATCAAAATTCTAAAAGCATCCGGCTTTTTCCTCATCCTATTCAAAGTAGTCTTACCCTTCTCGTAAAAATCCCTCTCAAGAATTTCCATAATTTTAGAAACATTCTTCATCAACCACAAAACCAACTCTAATATAAAAAACTACCCTCAACACCGTTAACAACAAAACCCCCGACGCCCCGGGCGGCAAAGCCGCCCCTATATCCGGGAACCAAAGGTTCCCCAATTGCCTCCTATTCCCTATTGCCTATTTCCTTACCCTTAACAACAAAACTTATAACCCCAAAATAGTTCATATTTTTATGTGGGAGTGCCGGAGTCCGGTCAAACGGGCAGCCCTTAAGAGGCTGTGGCTTATGCCTACGCAGGTTCAAATCCTGTCTCCCACATATACTTTTGAACCGGTGGTTTCATTAGGAGATTTAT
>CAYYYV010000058.1:0-4257 GCA_964476225.1 Candidatus Woesearchaeota archaeon
AAAACTTCGCACTCAAAATCTAAATTTAGTTCTTTAGCAAGTTCCGCTTTGGATTTCAAAACATCAAATTCAATTCCAGCAGCCTCAAGCTTTTCAACCGTCTCATCTCGAGTATCTTTAGCAATAAAAACATTCTTAGATTTTTTCCCAATCTTCAAAGCTTGCTTAATTCCAAAAAAAACATTTCCACTTTCAATAGCCTCGCTAATTTCTTTCACGCTCATAAGCAAAAATCCTTGGATTTTTGATCCCGCGTTTTTCCAAAGGAAAAACAAGACAATCTTTTTATCCTTGTCTCCGACAATTTATTTATCATTTCTTCTTCTCCTTCTTCTCGGCAAGCGACCCCGTCACCTTGACGAGAAGACCCGGAAGACCCGTTCCTACAGGAACCGGCTGATTCAAAATAATATTCTCAATCACCGACGCTAACTTATCTTTCTTTCCCGTCTTAGTAGCCTGAACAAATTGTTTAACCGGCGTTTCAAAAGAAGCCCTCGCCAAAATAGAACTCTTATCAGAAATAATACCCATCCTAGTAATACCCTTAACCGTCCCAGAACTAGTCATAGTATCCGCGACCAACATAGCATGCTTATCATCAACAGCCAAACCCTGCGAACTAATAACCTTAGTAATCTCATTCACAACCAACTGCCGAGCCGCCTCGATACCAAAAATCTGCGAAACCTCAAAAACATCATTACTCAAAATCTTATCAACATCAACGCCCTTAACTTCCATAACATCCTTCAAGTTAGAACCAGCAGTCAAAATAACATAACCCTTTTCCCTCTTAACGACCAAAACCTGCGAAATCCTTTTAACACCAGTCAAAATAACTTCCTTAATTTTCTCCTTAGTCTTATAAATAATTTTAAAATCTTCCTTAGCCATATCAAGAACCATACCATCAGACAATTTCTTCACATTAAAGCCCTTCTCTCCAAGAACCTCAACAGCCTTATCCAAAGAAATATGCGCACCTTTCAACAACTTAGAATCAACACCAATCTTAATTTTCTTCGAACCAAAATCAATCGAAATATCAGAAATAATTTCCTTCAACTTAATTTCCTTAATCTTTTCCGCAACAGTCCTAGCATCCTTTTCATTATTATGACTCTTATCCAAATAAATTTCCATAGACGGTGTCTTGGGCAACTTACGAGCATCCAAAATTTCAATAATACGAGGAAGTCCCTGAGTAACCTGCATTTCCGCAACACCCGCAGAATGAAACACATTCAAAACCATTTGAGTCGAAGCCTCACCAAAAGATTGAGCAGTAACAACACCAATAGCCTCACCCGGAGCAACTTTCTTATTCAAATGCTTAGCCGAAATATCAATACCATCAAGACCATAAACAAACTGAACAATATTATTAGAAGCGTCCCTAACAGTTCCGTCATAAGCCATAATCAAATCCTGCAAAGCATTAGCCAATCTCCTATACAAATAACCAGACTTAGGCGTTCTAAGAGCCACGTCCATTAAACCATCTCGACCAGTCATAGCACCAAAGAAAAATTCCTCAGGCTTAAACCCTTTCATCAACGAACTATAAACAAAACCCCTCGCCTTAGGAGACAAATCACCTTTCTTAAAAAAAGACAAAGTCCTATCCGTATAACCAAAATCAATTCTCCGACCATGCAAAACCTGCTGACCGACAGAACAAGCCATCTGCGTAATATTCAACATACTACCACCCGCACCAGAACCAATCATCTTACTAGCCAAATTATCCTTAGGAAAACCATCCTTAACCGCATCACCAATATCCGTTCGAGTCTCATTCAAAGCCTGCAAAATCTTATTCTCCCTCGTTTCCTTAGCAGTCTTACCAGGCAACAACTCCAAACTCTCATCATAATAACTCTCAATAATCTTCGCCGTCTTTTCCTCCGCCTTCTCAATAATCTTCGCCGTCTTTTCCTTCACAGATTCGGGAACATCCAAATCATCCGCAGAAAGAGTAAACCCCGTCCTAGATAAGAAAGTCGTACCAAGAGAGAAAACCTTTCTCAACAATTCAACAGCCTCCTCACGACCAAGCTCTTTATCAGCAACCCTCAAAATATCTCCCTTCCCAGTCTTAAAATTAGTAGTATCAAATTTAAACCCACTAATTTTTTTTGGCAAAATTTTATTAAAAATATCCTTACCAGAATTAATTTTATTCAAAACAGGTATATCCGCGCCAGCCTCATACAATAACTGGGTAGCGTCTTCTTTACTCAACTCGGCTTCACTCAACATAAAATTACCACTAACAGCGTCCTTAACAGTGCCAAGAAAATTCATATTATTTTTAGGAGAAAATAAATTAGCATTAACGTCCAACAAAATTTCAGCCTCAGCCCTAGCCTCTTCAGTTTGCGGCGCGTGAACATTCATCTCATCACCATCAAAATCCGCACCATATGGAGCGCAAGCAGCAGGATGAATTCTAAAAGTCTTCCCAGGAATAACCCTAACATAATGAGCCATCAAAGAAGCCCGATGCAAAGACGGATGCCGATTAAACAAAACTATATCCCCGTCAACAAGCTGTCTTTCAACCGTATAACCCGGCTCAAGCTCATCGACCAACTCTTCCCTCAACTCCTCAACAATTCTTTTCCTCTTCCCATCAATTCTCAAAATATAATTAGCCGCCGGATATTCCGTGGCCTCAACCAATTTCCTCATCCTTTTCAAATTAAGAGACGTAACCCTTTCGGCAACCGTCAAAATCTTAGCAACCTCAAAAGGAATTCCAACCTCATTTATCTTTAAATTAACATCTGGAGAAATAACCGTTCGCGCAGAATAATTAACTCTCTTACCCGCCAAATTCTTTCTAATACGACCCTCCTTCCCCTTAATCCTTTCAGTAATCGTCTTCAAGGGCTGACCACTTCTATGCCTCGCAGGCGGAATCTTCGCAATCGAATTATCAAAAAAAGTCGTAACATGATACTGCAACAAATCCCAAAGGTCCTCAATAATAACCTCAGGCGCACCCGCATTCAAATTTTCCCAAAGCCTCTGATTAGATCTAATAATATCAGACAACTTATGCGTCAAATCATCCTCAGATCTCTCACCAGATTCCAAAGTAATAGACGGCCTAACAGTCACAGACGGCACAAGCAACAAAGTCAAAATTGCCCACTCCGGCCTCAACGTCTCAGCATTAATTCCCAAAATCTTCAAATCCTCATCGCTGACCTTAACCAATCTCTCCCTAATCTCCGAAGGAAACAATCTTCTCCTTCCACTTCTAAAAGTCGTCGGCTTCTCAAGCTTAACCCTCTCCTGAATAATAGAACAATGCGGACACTTCTTCCCATCCTTAGCCTTCTTAATTCGACCAATTAAATCCTTAGATAAATCCTTTTCATCCTTAATCAAAACTTTTCCACAAGCCTCACACGTACTTCGAAGAACCAAATCTATAATTGGCAAATACTTAATATGAATCAAAGGTCGAGCCAACTCAATCATACCAGGATGCCCCAAACATTCCTTCAACCGCCCACCACAAGTCCTACATCTAACTCCCGGGTCAATCGCTCCCAGCCTCAAATCCATTAAACCACCGTCGACAGGATAACCATCAACATCATAAAGCTCCGGCGTCACAATCTTCGCAACACTCAACTTTTTAATCTGCTCCGGACTAAGCAACTGAAATCTCATTCCACTAACTTGTTTCTTAACCGGACGCACCATATTACAACCTCCCTCCAGCAACCAAGTCATCCGAAACACCGAAACACCGAACACCGATACCCCGCAAAAATCGAAGATTTTTACTCATATTTATTCTTCAAATCGAATTTAGTTAATAAGTGTAATCCTTGCAACTCTTCAATCAACAACTTAAACGCATACGAAACCTCAACCGGCTCAATCTGATTAGAATGACAAAGCGAACAAACCTTCTTGTTATGAATCTGGTCGTCGATAACTATACTTCCACATTTTGTACAAATATTAATCACAACCTTATCAGAAGAATAACGCTCCTTCAACAACAAAGATGCCCCATGTCCAACCAAAGCCTCTTGCTCCATTTCACCAAGTCTCAAAGCTCCACCACGACTTCGACCCTCGATGGGTTGTCGAGTCAAAAGTGCAATCTTACCAGAAGCTCGAGCGTGCAACTTATCAGCAACCATATACTTCAACTTCAAATAAAACATATTACCAATAAAAATCTTAACAGGCATCCTCTTCCCTGTAATCGCGTTATACATAATTTCC
>CAYYYV010000059.1:0-4191 GCA_964476225.1 Candidatus Woesearchaeota archaeon
AATCTCAATCTCCCCACTAGCCAACTTCGCTTTAAACTCTTCCTTCTTCTTTGTTATCTCTTCATTAGAAGGACATTCGGGATTAAAACAAAGTTTCCAAGGTGCCCCACCTTTCTTAAACAAAGCAACCTTCGGGAAACCACATTCCTCACACATTTCCAAAGAATTCTCAGGCAAACCTTTTTCCTCACACTGCTTTTTAGAAAGTCTAGCCGGCTTAGCAACACCTCTCGGCGGCAAAGAATAAATCGTCTTACATTCCGGATAAGCATCACAAGAAACAAAATATCGACTAAATCTTTTCCCATACATCACCCGCAACTTACCCTTATGACAAACCGGACATTCCGTCATCGTATTCGCCTCTTTTTCCTGCTCCCAAACAATCGCATTAGCATCAGCCAAACACTTTCCCATCTCCGCAATATTCTTACTCATACCCTCAGCAATCTTAGTAACCGTAACTTTCGCCTCATCTAAAACTTTCTTCTTTTTCTTATCTAAATCTTTATCGCTAATTTCAATCTCCTCCAATTCCTCAGTCATCTTCTTCGTCATCCCCTCATCCAAAATAACCGGTGCATATTTCTCAAGCGTCTCAACCATTCTCATTCCAAGCTCCGTAACCTCAATACTTTTTTCCCGAGCGTAGCCCCGAGAATACAAAGTCTCAACAATCGCAGCACGAGTCGCCTTCGTCCCAAGCCCCCGCTTCTCCAATTCCTTAACTAAAGATGCAGCAGAATATCTTCTCGGAGGTTTCGTCTCTTTCTCTTCCGTCCTAATCTCCAAAACATCAACAGCACCATTCATCGTCGGAACCTTAGACTCTTTCGTAGAATACGGATAAACATTCATCCAACCCTTCTCCTTAATCTGCGCGCCATTCGCCGTAAAATTCAACCCTTGTCCCGTTCGATGCACCTGCCCCGTTTGATTTACTTGTCCCGTTTGACCTTTGTCCAATGGGATATCCAATGGGGTGCTATCTAACGGGGAACCCACAACAACCTTAATCCTCTTATTCTCAACAAACGCCGAATCACAAAAACACGAAATAAATCTCTTCACAATCAAATCATAAATTTTCTTATCTCTCTCCGGAACTTTCTTCGCATCACCAGTCGGATAAATCGCAGGATGCGCCGGGTCCACCTTCTTCCCCTCGGTCGGCGTCTTATTCACAGCATACTTAACAGCCGCAGTATACTTTTTCAACTTTTTCAAAATCTTATCATAACCAATAGAAGCATCATACTTCTGACTCGAAGTCCTCGGATATGAAATCGCCCCAGCCAAATACAAACTCTGCGCCGCCTTCAAAGTCTGCATAGGAGTAAACCCGCAATTCTTATACGCCTCAATCTGCAAAGTCGTCAAATCAAAAGGAGTCGGAGCCTTAACTTCATCTTCAGAAATCTTCGTACTCGCCTCCCCACTCTTCCCCCGCAAATGCTTAAACTTCAACAACTCAGATTTGTTAAAAAGATCCTTCGGATGCTTCACCTCAACCTTCTGATTCTTATTATCCTTCACCTGCAAAAAAACATTCCAATACGGCTCACTCTCAAAAACATCAATCTCAGCTTCTCTATCCGCAACAATTTTCAAGGCCGGACCCTGCACCCGCCCAATAGACAAAATCCTAAAAGTCCCAGTCGAACTCAAGGCCTTCATCAAACCCCGCGACAAATTAATCCCATAAAACCAATCAATATAATGCCGAGTCTCCCCCGCAATCGCCGCACCCCAATTTAAATTAGGCAACAAATTATCAAACGATTCATCCAAAGCCTCCTTAGTCAACAAAGAAAACTTCATCCTCTTCGCATCTTTCTGCTTACAAACAAATCTCACAACATTCCAGCCAATCACCTCTCCCTCAACATCAAAATCCGTTGCAACAATAAACTCATCACACTCCTTAGCCAACTTTTTCAAAACCTTCAAATATCTCTCCGTAAAAGCCCCGCCCTTTTTATTCCAAGACGCCCGCCACTCAACTTCAAAATTAGGAAACGGTCCCCTTTTTGCAATCTGCTGAATCCCAAACAAATGACCAACCGCACAACCAACAATATATCTCCGACTTCCCTTATAAAATTCATAATAAGAAACCTTATCTTTATTCGTAATCTTCTCGTCAGTCGCATCACTAAGCGCCGCCGCAATCTTAGCCGCAGCCGCCGGCTTCTCCGTAATTATCAAAGTCGTATTCTTATCAACTTTCTTATTCACCATATTAATTTAATAAAGAGATACTTTATATTTTTTTCTAAACCTCAATAATCTTCCCAAACCAATAACAACTCATACCAAGCCCCGCGCACAGCGCAACCATCGGAGTTCAAAGAACGACAACCCTCAGAGCCAAAAGCGACAACCCTCGGCATTCAAAGAATGCCAACCATCGCAAAATCAAACCTCAATAATTTTGCCCCGCCGTCCAACCTGCACAACCCGAGTCTTCCCAATCTTATCTTCAATTCCCTCAGCCTCATGAATATGCGCAGAAATCAACAAATCCGGCTTAAAATCCTTAACCGCTTTTCTCAAAACTTTCTCACCCGGAATCCCCGAAAACTCAGCAGCAGTTCCCTGAGCATGCAAATGCGAAACCAAAATCCTTTTCGCCGGCTTCATCTTCTCAAAATTTTTCTTTATCCCAGCCAAATCTTCATCATCCAAACTCAACTTCCAATTCGGACTACCTATTCCCGCAATTCCAACCCCGCCATAAGTAACATAATAATTATGAATATTCTTCCCATCTCTTTCCAACATCTCACATTCCTCATCAAAATCACAATTCCCAGGCACGAAAACAACCTTCTGTCCCGCCTTCCGAAACGGACTTAGAATACCCTCACTCCCTTCACTATAACCATAAATATCTCCAGCCAAAACCACCAAATCAACTTTTTCCCTCTTCCCCTTGGCCGACAACTTTTTAGCAATATCCAAATCCCCATGCAAATCCCCCGCAGCCAAAATCCGAAGCTTTTTACCCATAATATATACAATCAACACTTTTTTAAATAACTTCCCGTTCCAATTATTATGGCAGAAAAACCAAAGAAAAAAGGATACGATTTTATAGAAGTAGAGACAAGAATAAAAGAATTCTGGGAAAAAGAAAAAATCTTCAAATTTGACCCAACAAAAGAACACGTTTATTCAATTGACACACCACCCCCAACAGTTTCCGGAGCAATGCACATCGGTCACGCATTCTCATATGCACAACAAGATTTCATAGCAAGGTATCGGAGAATGAACGAAGGGGTATTTTATCCATTCGGAACAGACGACAACGGACTTCCAACAGAAAGATTAGTAGAACGACTAAAAAACGTAAAAAGCAAAAATATGTCCCGAACAGAATTTATCGAACTTTGTCTAAAAACAATAAAAACAATAATACCAGATTTTATTGATAACTGGAAAAAAATTGGAATCTCCGCAGATTACGATATTTGTTACTCAACAATAGACGACAATTCCAGAAAAATATCTCAAAAATCATTTATAGATTTATACAATGCAGGATTAGTATATCAAAAAGATTTTCCAACAATCTGGTGCCCAGAATGCCAAACATCAATAGCTCAAGCAGAACTCGAAGACAAAGAAAGTTCAACATTTTTCACAACTTTAAAATTCAATTCCGAGGAAAAAGATTTATTAATCGCAACAACAAGACCAGAACTTCTTCCAGCCTGCGTAGCGATTTTTGTGAACCCAAAGGATAAACGATACAAGAAATTTGTAGGCAAAACAGCCAAAGTTCCACTAATGGATTTTGAAGTCCCAATTCTAGAAGATGAATCCGCAGAGCCAGAAAAAGGAACAGGAGTTCTAATGATATGTTCTTACGGAGATAGATTTGACGCAGACGCAATTAACAAACACAAACTAAATCCAAAAGTAATTTTAGGCAAGGACGGAAAATTCACAGAAGGACCATATAAAGAAATGAATATAATAGAAGCAAGAAAACGAATTCTTGAAGATTTAAAAAATGCAAATTTAATAGTAAAACAAGAACAAATATCTCACACGCTAAACACCCACGATAAATGTGGAACCCCGATAGAATTCATCCCAACGAAACAATGGTTCATTAAAGTAATAGACAAAAAAGACGAACTAATTAAGCAAGGTAAAAAAATAAATTGGAATCCAAAATAT
>CAYYYV010000060.1:0-4117 GCA_964476225.1 Candidatus Woesearchaeota archaeon
TGCTTAGGGTTTATGATGAGGTTAATATGCCGATTGATGATGTTTTTTTGTGGGTCGAGGAGAATTTGCCTTTGGCGTATAGGGGAGAGGAGTTGTGTCGGGCGGTTGATGCTTTGAGTTTGGCTGATGTTTTTAGGGGGCGGATTCGGAGACAGAGGCATTGGAGATTTATGGTTTATGAATATTTTTTGCTTGGGGCGGGTGTTGCCTCGGTTAAGAAATATAATCGTGGTGGATGGACGCAGTATAGGAAGCCTTCGCGGATTTTGAAAATATGGTTGCAGAATCAGAGGGCGGCGAAGAAGAAAACGATTTGTCAGAAGTATGCTAAACTTTGTCATATTTCTACGAAGACTGCGATGAAGGATTTTTTGTTGTTGAAGATTATTTTGCAGAGGAATAAGATTAGGGCTGAGTTGAGGTTGTCGGATGATGAGGTTGCTTATTTGGATAAGCCGGTCATCACTGCGTGATGAGGGTTGGGAGAGGGTTGGAGAGGCGAGATGAGGTTTTCGATGACTGTCGTCATCGATTGAGGATATAAATTTTTATAGAAAATTAAACGCCGCAGCCTGCTGATGTTGCTCCGCCTTGTGTTCCGAATCCGAATCCGGGTGCGGGAGTTCCTAAAGAAGATAAATCTGTGTTACACTCTTCTGGTGCTGTGTTGAAAGCTGCACAGATTGCGTTAAGTAGAGATTGAGAATCTCTTCCAGCTTGTGCTTGTGCTCCGTTAATAACTAGAGTTGGAGAACCACCTACGCCGTATGCGTCGTTTTCGGCTTTGTGAATATTGAATTGAGGGAATCTTCCGCTCATCCATTTTGATTGGTCGTTTAAGTTTTCTAATACTGCGAATTCTGCATCTGTTGCTGTTGTGCAGGTTTCGAGTTTTGCTGTGTCTATTCCGGTAGATGCTATACAGCTTTCTCCGTCACTTGCTTCGAGGAAGCAAGTTAGATAATCTAAGAATAATGGGTTTTGTTCTTTCTGGATGCAGTATTGATTAAGCTGTTCTTCTACTTCGCCTGATGTTGGGTGCATAGCGTAGTAAACGAATTTGATTTCGATGTCGGCTTTGTCGCCTAATAGATTCATAACTGGGATTAGTCCTTTTTCTATTTGGGTTCCGTATGGGCAGTATGCCATTATGAATGCTTCAACAATTGGCTTGTCAGATTTTGTTACGGTTGGAGTTGGTGTTGGAGATTGTTGTGCTGGTGTATCTTGAACAACCGCAGCTGTTAGCGGGATTAATTGTTGTGTGAATGATTCTCCGTCTTTGGTTACGTATAGGGGAACTTCTTGTTCTTGGATTGATAGGATTACTTCGTAGAATTGTCCGTTGTCGTTTACCGATACTAATCCTGCTTCTGCTCCTTGTGCGTTTGCGAATGATAGTAGACTTTGTCCTGCCTCTTGTGCGCTTACTGTCGGGCCGCTGTTTCCTCCGGAGATTAATACTACAATAAGTAATACTGCTAGAACGACTGTTGAGATTGCCCAATAGTTTTTAGAAATGTTCTTTAAGATTTTTTTGTAATCTGTATTCTTTTCTTTGTCTGTCATGAAATATTTAGAATGTTTTTGTTTATAAAGTTTTTGGGGGTGGTGTTAACCTTAATTTTAAAAAGAGATTTCTCATTCTTATATAATGGGTATAGAGAATAAGGTTGCGGAAACGATTGCGAAATATAAATTGTTGAAGAAGTCGGATAATGTGGTTGTGGCTTTGTCGGGGGGGAAGGAACAAAATGAGGGAAAATGAAAATGAAAAAATTTATAAGCCTAGAATTCTTAAGGAGAGTATGATAATCCCCGGTGATTCTTCGGAGTTGCCGGATGATTTTTTTAAAGTTGTTGTTTTTATTGATAATGCTTATTTGATAAGATTGAAGAATTATTTTTTCAAGAAGAAATTTAAATATGATTTGAAGAATTTTATTTTGAACATTGCAGAAAAAAATAATTTTTTTGTTGAGAAGATTTTTATTTATGATGCTCCGCCATTTCAGACGGAAAACCCCTCTGATAAAGAGAATAAGAGAAAAGAGTACTATGATAGATTTGCTGGGTTTTTTAAGAAACAGGGAATTGTTTTGAGAGAGGGGAGGACTCAGAGATTGAGGGCTGGTGATAAGTTTATTTACAAACAAAAAGGGGTTGATATGCTTTTGGGGATTGATGCCGTTTCTGTTTTGAATGATTTTCCAAATGTTGATGGAATTGTTTTGTTGACGGGAGATAGCGATTTTGTTCCTGTGGTTGAAAAGTTGAAGATACAAAATGTGAGAGTTTTTTTGTGGACTTATTTTGATAGAATAAGAAGTAGTTTTTTCTCAAGAAGTAATTATTTGATAAAGTCTGTCGAGGAATATTTTAAGTTGACTAAGAATGATTTTTTGGAGGCTGAGATAAAAATTTAAGATGGATATCGAGAAGAAAGTAGTGGAGACAATTAATAGGTATAAGTTGCTGAAGAAGACTGATAAGGTGGTTGTAGCTTTGTCGGGGGGGAAGGATTCTGTTTCGGTTTTGTATATTTTGAAGAAGTTGGGATATGATGTTTCTGGATTAATGATTGATTTGAAGTTGGGGAGGTGGTCGGAGATTCATAATGAGAATATGTTGAAGTTTTGTGAGGAGTTGGGTGTGCCGTTGACGATTGTTGATTTGAAGGAGGAGTTTGGGCAGGGGATTTGTTTTATTAAGGCTGTTTTGAAGAAGCAGAAGAATTTGACGGGGTGTACGGTTTGCGGGATTATTAAGAGATGGATTTTGAATAAGTGGGCGAAGAAACTTGGGGCGGATAAGTTGGTGACGGGGCATAATCTCGACGACGAGGCGCAGAATGTTTTGATGAATTTTTTGAAGGGGAACATCTGTCTTGGAGCGCGTAGCTCTCCTGCGACAGGGGTATCCGGTGACCGGCAGCCGGTGGCCGGTAATGGGTTTTGTCAGAGGGTTAAGCCGTTGTTTTTTGTTGCGGAGAATGATATTAGGGCTTATGCTAAATCTAAGAAGTTTGATATTTTGTATGATAAATGTCCGTGTGCTTTTGGGACTTATCGGGTTGAGACTCGGGAATGGATGTCGCATATTGGTGATAAAGAGAAGTTGGCGATTGTTGAGAATTTTCAGAAGTTGATTCCTGGGTTGAGGAAGGGAAATGTTTTTGAGATTAAGAAATGTCGAGAATGTGGGGAGCCTTCGCGGAGTGATGTTTGCAATTTTTGTAAGATTATGGGGAGCTTATGATTGGGCCCTATCTCTGAGAGTTTTTAGTTTTCGACCATTTCTCTAAATTCATAAAATTGTTCTAAATTTATTGGTGCTTGTTGTACTGGATGTATTTCTGCTCTGTGGGTGTATCGTAACTTTGGGAAGGTTGTGCTAACTGCATCTTCTAGGTCGACAGGGTTGCTTCCGTTATTGTTTGGGAATCCTAGTAAAATTGGGTTTCCGTTTTTTAATCCTGTTCCGGGGGAATAGTTTTTTAGGAATTTTAATACTTGTATAAATTCTGGGGTTTGTTTTTCAAAGTGATCATATCCTAGATTAAGTCCTTCGAGAACTTTCATTCTCGTGTCTCTTATATTGTTATCCGTTAATAATACTATTATCCGATTTAAGAACTCGGCTGTTTTTAATTCTACACCCATTCCGGTTGAGGGTAGTATACTGTGCCCTATAAAATATCTTGCTCCTATAATTTTTCCTGTATCTACCATACATATTTCGTCTGATTGTGCTGTTTTATTGTTATCTGGTGAGTATGGAGCGTTTTCTGGGTCATATCCTGTTATTCCTACGGGGGCCAATACTTCATCTATTAGAGTTTTTTGTCGACTAGCTAGTATATTTCTTAATTCGGAAGGAGTTGATGTTAGAGATATTGGACAATATGCTGCGTTAGGATTTTCTTTAATGTGAGACATTCCTCTTCGCTTTAAATATGCTCCCAAATGTTCTTCCCTTTGGGTTGGTGTCATTGTTACCTTTATTCTGTCCATAAAAATTACTTATTGTTTATGTTTATATCTTTTATTGTGATGTATATGTTGTAGTGTATATTTTTTTATAAAGGTCTGAGAAGTTGTTTTGGTATGGTTAAGAA
>CAYYYV010000061.1:0-3990 GCA_964476225.1 Candidatus Woesearchaeota archaeon
TTTTGATTCTTTTCGAAAAGAACGTTTAGTCTATTTTTCTTAAATTATTTTCATCCCATTCAACCATTTCGCCAAGAATAATGGGGTAATTAATATTTACATGACCAAATTTTTTAGTTTGGAGAATAAAGCCCTTAAAAAAACTAAGAATTTTTAATATCTCTTTTGAAATATCTTCCGAATAGCCCATATTCCCGAGGATTAAACCATTAATTTTTTCGAATATGCCAAGTTGTTTAAAATGGTAAATTATTGAGATTATTATTTCCTTAGACAATCCCACTGATTCGATAAATAAAACTTTGTTTTCCCAGGATGGTTCATAATCTGTTCCAATTAAATTATTTAAAACAAATAAATTTCCTCCAATTAAATCTCCACTTGTTTTTTCTGAATTTTTTAAAATTTCAAATTTCATTTTAGTGAAAATATCATTTGAAGTTGTTTCTCCCTTAAAAAATGAAAACACATCATTTAATAAAGCTTCATCAAGATATTTTTTTTCAGAAAAAATAGGTCCATGAATTGTTTTGAGATTTGATTTTTTATTAAAAGTAACCAATAAGTTAGTAATGTCTGAAAAGCCAACAAATAATTTTTTATTTTTTTCGATTAAAGAATAATCAATCGAATCTAAAATTTCATTGCATGAAAATCCACCTCTTAACGTAAAAATTGCTTTTATATCCTTATCATTAAAAAATTTATGAATATCTTCTATTTTTTCTTTATTTTGTTGAACTAATAAATTGGGGCTAAAAACAGGAATAAAATTATATTTTTTTATGATTTCAGCAATTTCATTTATATCTTCTTGTGATTTTGGATTTCCAGAGGGTGCAATAAGCCCAATTTTATCTCCTTCTTTTAGTTTTTCCATTTTATTATTTATCTCTCGCCACTTTAATTATATCGCCTAATTTAATATTCAATGCTGTAGAAGATTCTGAATTTCTTACTAAACCTATTTCAATCAATCCTGACTTTCTATATTTTTCATTATCCTCTTTAAATTTCAAGTTTAGTAATGCGCTACCAGGATAAACAATTAGTTTATTATCCTCATAATTCATCATCCTATTAGAATAAATTCCGCTTACTTCTTTTTTTAATTCTTCTTTTGAATTATATATTTTAATTTTTATTGGAGTATTTTCCTCAAGTTCTAAATCCGAACTTCTTAACCAAATTTTCGATAAACCAAAATTATCAATATGTACAACTTCTCCTAATTTAGGATTATATATTTTTACATCATCATTTTTTAGGGGATCTCCAATAGTAGATTTATCTTTCCCACATAACAAATTGGCAGCCGCGACTGCATGAACGTGCAGTCCACCAAAAGGATAATGACCCGGATTTTTTGTTTCCCATAACTCGGAGATACCTTTTTCTTTAAACAACAAAGAAAAAATCCCTGTATCTGCCCCTACAAACCAAGAATTATCTTTAAATTTACCGAAAATTCTTTTGGGTTTACTTTTAAGAGGATTTAAAATTGCTAAGTATAAAATATCTTCTCCAGGAGGTATTTCATCAGATAATAATTTACTCAAGAACATCCCCTGAGTAATTTGAAAAGGGTCCGTAAATACCTTATAAAATTTGTAATCTAAATTATTTCCCCCTAGTATTTTACTAATTCTTGCTCTAATTTGTTCTGATGCAACATCTACGCAATCTGTTATTAAAACTATGTGTTTCATTTTATAATAAATTTATTTCCTTATTTATATAAGTTGCCATTAACTTTTTACAATCTCCACATGATTCTCTTATCCCTGAAGTACATTCAGAAATGGTTTTTCTTGTTTCGTCTGAGGGAATAACATAAGATGCAATTTTCAATGCTAAACAAGAATCTGGATTTCCTCCATAAATTTTTTGTTCATCCCTTGTTCTTCCTCCGCTTCTTACTTTCAAATATTTATTTAATTCTGTATCTTCATTGGATAAATAAATTGTTGAATTTCCTCCCGTACTTGACATTCTTTTTGTTTCATCTGTTAATGATGGCAATATTTTTGTGATTAAAAAAGAGGGTTCTTTTATGTCCAATTTTTTGGATACTTTTTTTGCTAATCTTATAAAAGGCAAATGATTAATATCCGTAAAACTTAAAGATAATAAATCCTTATTTTGAGATTGTGAGTATAACATTCCAGAAATTGCCATGCACATATTTTCATATTGAGATAAAGGTGTCTTTTCATCCCAACCTAAGATTTTATTAAAATCTGCAAAAGTTAATTGTTCTGTTACCCTAGAATATATTTCATCATGAGCCCTCTGAGTAGGTAAATCGTTAAGAAAGGATAAATCATAAATTCGACTTATTTTTTCAGTATTGTTTCCTAAAAGTGCCATTTCTACAGATTCATTTGCCCTTAAAGTATCTTCAAGTGTTCTATTGTGCGTATTAATAGATTCTTTAATATTAATTCCCAAAGTCATAGCTGTTCCATCATATTCTCTAAATGATTTCAAAAATCTGTTCATTACTAAATAACCCAGATGGGGTTTCCCTGGAGAATATCCAACAAATAAATTTAATGGATTGTTGTTTTCAATATTTTTCAATATTTCTGCAAAACCGGACTCTGCTACAACAAGATCTTTATCCCATACATCTCCGTTTAAGATATTTTTAACTTTTGTTCTATCAAATTTTTTGAATCTAGATATACTAAGTTGTTTTTTATTTGAATACCAAACTAATTTAGAATTTGTCATTTTAAAAATTGTAATTAATACCCATCATAGTTTTAAGTTGATCTAATTTTGCAGATGCGACTTCACTAATTTTTCGTTGTCCTTCTTTTAAAACATCATAAATTAAATCATTTGAAAGATTGGCACGTTTCTCTCTGAAATTTTCAATATAAGGAGATATTTCATTTTCTAATGTTTTCTTACAACCTCCACACAATATGCTTCCTGCCCTACAATCTTTTTCTATATCTTCGATGTTTGAAGTAAAAAATTTATGATATGAAAAAACTGAACATATTTCTGGATGACCAACATATTTATTTTGTTCCGTTTTTTCTGGATCGGTTATCATTTTTCTTATTTTTTTCTGATAAGATTTATTAGCTTCTCCTAAATCAATAGTATTTCCAGCACTTTTGCCCATTTTTTGCCCGTCGGTTCCAATCATTACTTCATTTAAAATCTCAAGACCCTTTGGAATTTTAAATAGTTCATATTCTGCAAGACTATTTATTTTTCTTGCAATTTCTCTACTCATTTCTATATGTGGTAATTGATCTTGTCCTACTGGAATAATTGTTCCATCATTTGCTAGAATATCGCCTGCTTGTAAAACAGGATATAGAAATAAAGATGCATTAGGTGATTTTAATTTAGTTGTCCAATCTTTATAAGTTGGGTTTCTTTCTAATCTTCCGACTGAAACAAAATTAGATAACAAATAGCCGATTTCTAAATGTTCTGGAACCATAGATTGTGCATAAATTATTGATTGTTCTGGATTAACACCTGATGCAATTAAATCTTTTGTAAATTCCACTAACCTTGATTCAGCAGTTTTAAAATCTTCTTTTTTATTTCTTGTAGTTATTGAATGGATATCTGCTATCATAAAAGAAGGTTGATCTAATTTGTCTTCAAGAGTAGATAATTCTTGAAGTTTTAAATAAGGGTTTAAGACTGCGACAGCATGACCTAAATGCATATTTCCCGTTGGACGCATTCCAGTCATAACTTTCTGTTTACCTTCAGTATCTTTCAGTAATTTCTTGATTTTTTCTTCCATGTTTTTATAAAATATCTATATTTTATAAATGTTACTATTGGAAAGTTAATACTGTGTTTTCTATTGTTGTATTTTATTAATTCTTTTTCCGCAGAAAAAGACTATATGTGCGAAGCACTGACGCCCCTTCTAATAAATATCGAACGAAGTGAGTGAAAATGTCCGAAGGACTAAGCCCCTCTCTTTTGTTTCTTTTTCTAAAAGAAAGT
>CAYYYV010000062.1:0-3961 GCA_964476225.1 Candidatus Woesearchaeota archaeon
ATTGATATTGTTATTGCGAGGAGGAACCCGACTATCATTTGTAAATGTTTCTCCTGTGACCGATGTCAACTCCGACTATTACTAGCTTGTTATTGTTAATTTTATATATTAATCTATAGTTTCCCATTCTATATTTCCATAACCCTTTGAAGTTTCCTATTAAACGAATTCCTAGATGTGGATTTGTTTTTAACTTTTCCATTTTTTGTATGATTATTTTTCTTATGTTATTATCTAGTCGTTTTAAAAATTTTATTGCTGAACTTTCTAAAATAATTTCATACATTAATTTTCAATTCCTTTTTAAAATTTTCAAGAGATGTTCCTTCTCCTCTTTCGTATTCCTGTAAACTTTTTGCTATTCCTTTTACTAATTCTGGGTCTGACATTACTTCAATTGTTGCAATTAAACTTTCTCTGCTTGCGTTTTCTAAGGAATCGTTGTCTATTATTCTTGAAATTAATTCGTTGAACGTTTCTCTTTGGTGAAGTTTAATTGATTCTAACTTTTCTTTCAGTGCTTTATCAATTTGTATTGTTGTTGTTTCCATCTTCTATACTATATTATAGTGTGCTATAGTATTTAAATGTTTTGAAAGATTTAAATATTCTTGCTGACTTTGTTTTTGATGGTGATGGTGACTTATTTGTTGTTTGTTGTCGGAATTTATTTATTGATAGAGGGTGCGGGTTGGATTGTTGATAGTTCGTCTTCTATAGCTAAGAAACTTGGGGTGTCGAGTCTAATAATTGGTTTGACGGTTGTTGCTTTTGGGACTTCGTTGCCTGAGTTATTGGTTGGGATTTTTTCTGCGCTTAGGGGAGTTAGTGAAGTTTCGCTTGGAAATATTGTTGGGAGTAATATTGCGAATATACTTTTGATTTTGGGGATTACTGCGATGATTGGTAGCGTCAAGATTAAATCTGAAACTGTATGGAAGCAGATTCCGTTTGCACTTTTGGCGGCTTTTGTTTTATTCGCTTTGTCTAGTGGGGCACTTTCGGGGAAGGCAGTATTTTTGAGTATTTCTGACGGGCTTATTCTTTTGTCTTTGTTTGCTATATTTATTTATTATATTTTTCAAACGGCTAAGAAAGATAAGAAAAAAGTTTCTCTTTCTAGAGAAATTAATACAACTAATTGGAAAATTGTTTTGAAGCTTGTTGCTGGCCTTGTTGGAATTTATTTTGGTGGTAGATGGGTTGTTGATGGTGCGGTGTTTATTGCGGGACAATTGGGGCTTAGTGAATATCTTATATCTGCGACGATTATTGCTATTGGAACTTCGCTGCCTGAGTTGGTGGTTTGTATTATGGCTGTGTTGAAAAAGAATATAGACCTGGCTGTCGGGAATGTGATTGGGAGTAATATATTTAATATTCTTTGGGTTTTGGGAATTGTTCCTTTTGTGGGGGTTTTAAGTATTCCTTCTTTTGTGGTGTTCGATATTGCTATTATGTTTTTGGCTACGGTATTACTTTTTGCGTTTATGTTTATTGGGGAAAAGCATGGACTTACAAGAAGAGATGGAATTATTTTTGTGTCTATTTATGTTTTATATATTGTTTTTTTGATTATTAGGGGTTAGAAGAAATCTCCAAGACCTCTTTGTTTTTTTGACTCGGTAATTTTTCTTAGTTTTTGTAATCCTGAATCTATTCTTTTTTCTGAGAATTCGTGTGAGAGTAGAATTTCTTTTACTTTTTTTTCATTAACTTCTTTGAATTCTATATCTTCTGTGTAGGATGGTTCGTATTCGTGAAATTGTTTAAATATTTCTTGCCATTCAAATATGAAATCAAATTTTTTTGAAACGTATTTGAATATTTCAATTGGGTATTTGTATCTTTGAACTATTTCTAAGGCTCTTTTTTGCCCTAAGCCTTTTACGCCGCCCGGATTATAATCGGTTCCGACTAGAATGGCTAGGCAAATTAGTTGGTCTTTGTCTATTTCTAATTCTCTTACTACGGCTTGAAATTCTATTAGTTCTGGGTTGATGTCTAGGTATAATCCTGATGGCATTTTTTTCCGTCTTGCTGATGTTAGGTTTCTTACTAAATATGGTGCTCCGTATAATATGGCGTCGTAATCTTGGGAAGCTGCTGCCCAAACTTTTTCTGCTCTTGCCAATACTGCCGCCTCTGCCTCTCCTTCTGAGGGGGCTTGAATCACTGGGATTCCTAATGCTTCTAATAATTCTTTAGATTGTTGAATTATTTCATCTGTTATTTTTACAAATCTTCCTGAGTATTTTTTCATGCCTTGGATATCTTCTTTTACTTTAGCTTCTTTGTATTTTTCTTCAGCCACTCTTTTTGCCTCCCTTCTGTTTTCTATTTCTTTTTGTTTTAGTTCTGGGGGGATTCCATCAAATATGTAAACTGGTTTTATTCCTTCTTGGAGTAGATTTATGTTTCGGTAGAAAAGTCCTGAGAGGTGGGATGTTATGTTGCCGGCTTTGTCCATTAATGGGGTTCCGTCTGGTTGACGAATTGTTGTTAAGAATTGGTAAAGTGTGTTGAATGCATCTATTGCTAAGGTTTTTCCTTTTAGGTCTGATAATTTTATTTCTTTTCGTGGGATGATGTCTGATATTTGTACGCCCATGGTAATATTAGTGTGTTGAAGTTTATAGATTTATTTGCGGTAGCCTGCGATTTCTCTTTGTATTCTGAGTTGAGCAAAATATACTTCCTCTATCTCTCCTGCTGGAACATCTGTAACTCCTATATTTTGTAGCCATCTTTGTCTTTGTAGACGGCTGCCCACTTGTGATGATAATGATACTGACTGCCTAGCTCTTTCTCCTGGGGTTTGCAATATGACTTTTATTGGCTCTTCGAATAACCTTGGTTTATCGGTGGCTGTTGTCACTTTGTGGACTGGTCTAATTGGCGTTACACGAGACCTTCTTTCTACTCTCATGTTTTAGATGCGGAATGTTCATTTTTAAGTGTTGTCTATGACTCGAAAAACATATAAGTGTGGTTGGGTTTTTTAGAATATGAAGTTTGAGTTTGTTCCTGTCGATTATGACTACTTCGATTTTGAGGGTCGGAATTATGTTAGGATAGTTGGGCGGAATGGGAAATGTGAGAAAGTTTGTGTTGTTGATTCTTATGAGCCGAATTTTTATTTGATTTTGAAGGAGGGAGCTGATGTTGAGAAGATTGTGAAAAAAATTGGGAAGGTTGAAGTTGATAAAGCGTCGAGGGTTACGAAAGTTTTGCGGACTGAGATTTTGGATAAAAAATATTTGGGAAAGAGCGTTAAGGCTGTCCGGGTTTTTGTGACGAATCATAAAGATGCTCATGATATTGCTTCGGAGATTGGGGATATTGACGGGATTGATAAGCGTCGGGAGTATGATATTTCTTTGATTACTAAATATATTAAGGAAAAAAATGTTGAGCCTTTGGGGTGGTATACTGTTGAAGGTGATAGTTTGGCGGTTGAGGATTTTGGTGGATTGGCTGGGGCTTTGGATTTGGATGTTTGTGTTTTGGCTAAGAAAATTGAGCCATTAGAGAAGAAGGAAGAATTTGTTCCTAAAATTTTGGCTTATGATATTGAGACTAGTGACAGGGAACTTGGGAAGGGTGAGATTTTTATGGTGTCGCTTTATGGTGAGGATTTTAAGAAAGTTTTGACTTGGAAGAAGTGCAAGGATGCTGGGGATTATGTTGAGTTTTGTAAGGATGAGGCGGATATGATTGAGAAGTTTGTTAAATATGTTAATGAATATTCTCCGGATATTTTGACCGGGTATTTTTCTGACGGATTTGATTTGCCTTACTTGAAGGGACGTGCTGATTTTTTTAAAGTGAAATTGGGCTTGGGTATTGATGGTAGGGTTCCTAATTTTACAAGGGGAAGGATTCCTTCTGGCAAGATTGCTGGGATTGTTCATGTTGATTTGTATCGTTTTATCGACGCTGTTTTTTCTCAGTATTTGCA
>CAYYYV010000063.1:0-3777 GCA_964476225.1 Candidatus Woesearchaeota archaeon
TTTATAAAGAATATCGTGATGAATTATATATGACAAAAATCAGACAACCAATCGTAACTGTAGCCGGTCATGTCGACCACGGAAAGACATCTATCCTAGACAAAATTAGAGGAACCTCTATCCAAGAAAGCGAAGCGGGAGGAATCACACAAAAAATTTCATTTACAACTCTTCCAAAAAAAAACATTGAAGAACGAGCCCAAACAACTTTAGAAAAATTCAAAATCCCCGTAGAAATCCCAGGACTTTTATTCATCGACACACCCGGCCACGCAGCATTCACAAACCTCCGAAAAAGAGGAGGCTCTCTAGCAGACATAGCAATTTTAGTAATCGACATCAACGACGGAATAAAACCCCAAACAGCCGAAGTCCTACAAATCCTAAAAATCAACAAAACGCCATTCGTCATCGCACTAAATAAAATAGACAACATCTCAGGATGGAAAACCGACACTCTCCCAGAAAAACAAGCAACTAACGTAAAACAAAACTTCGAAGAAAAATTCTACACAATAATCGGAGCCCTACATTCTCACGGAATCACAGCAGAAATGTATTCCAAAATCACAGACTTCACACAAAACGTAGCAATCATCCCATGCTCCGCAAAAACAGGCGAAGGCATCAATGAAATATTAGCAATGATAACAGCACTCTCACAAAAATTTCTGAAAAAAAGAATAGAAGTAAAAAAACAAGGAAAGGGCGTAGTCTTAGAAGTCAAAAAAGACAAAGCATCAAACTTCTTAGAATGTATTTTATACGACGGAAAGCTATCAAGCAAAGATGAGATTGTAATCGCATCAATAGAAAACGAAGCAATACAAACAAAAATCAGAAACATCCAAGAAGCCCAACCCTTAAATAAAGGATACAAAACAGAATCAGAAGTCGAAGCAGCAACCGGAATAAAATTACAAATTACATCAAAAGAAGAAATCCTCCCAGGCATGCCCTTTCAAGTTATTACAAAAGAAAACACCTTCGAAAAAATATCTGAAGAATTCTCAGAAGAAATAGAAGAAGAAATACAAACCGATAATTATGGAATCGTAGTAAAAGCAGATTCGCTAGGCTCCCTCGAAGCATTAATCATGCTATTAAAACAAAAACAAATCCCAATCATAAAAGCCGGAATCGGACCAATAACAAAAAAAGACATCTACCTAACAAACACGCTCCCAGAAGAAGATAAAATTTTATTAGGCTTTAATATAGAAATCGCCAACGACATAAAAGAATTAGAAGAGTTAAAAAATATCAAAGTCTTAACGAACCCAGTAGTATACAAATTAATTGAAGATTTAGAAAAATGGAAAGATGAAAAATTACAAGAAAGCGAAAGAAAAAAATTAGATGAACTCCCAAGAATATGCAAATTAACAATTCTAGATTTTGTTTTCAGAAATTCCTCTCCAGCAGTTTTCGGAGTTGAGGTAAACGGTGGTATACTAAAAAACAGAGAGCGATTCATAAATAAAGACGATGTAAAAATCGGACAAATAAAAGAAATTCAACATGAAAAAAACAATGTCCAAGAAGCAACAAAAGGACAAGAAGTAGCAGTTTCAATCCCCGGTGTAAATTTCGAAAGACAATTAAAAGTAGGAGAACCTCTTTACACAAACCTCTCAGAAACAGAATTCCGAAAATTCAAAAAACATAAAGATTTATTGTCAGCAGAGGAAAAATCAGCCCTACAAGAAATTGCACAAATCAAAAGAAGAGAAAATACAACATGGGGAATTTAATCACATAAATTCTTATAAAGATTGAAAAGCACAACATATTCATGGAATGCTACTTTACACCAACAAAACGAACTCGCTTTGTAGACTAGAAAGGCCTAACATTCATGATGACAACAGGAAACGAAAGATATAGAGTTATAGGAATCGTAGAAAAAGACACACGAGAAAGAACCCTCTACGCTCCAGTACCAATAAAGTCACAAAAAAATCTCAGGGCCTTTCTCAGAGGATCAAGAAAAGGATTTAATCCATACTCAAGTGCAAAAATTTCATTCGACAGCGAACCACAAGAACCCAGAAAAATAAGAAACGAAAGAAGTAGTCTCCCAGGAAGATTATCATTAAAAGTCAATTTTAACAGAGACACCCAATCTTTCGAAAGCAAAATCATATCAAAATAAACAGACACTACAGCAATTCTTAAATAACAAGCTTATTTTTCTACCACATGAAAAGATTAGTGATAGATACCGAAACAACCGGCTTGTCCCCAAGATTCCACAAAACCCTAACAGTAGGACTCCTCCTAATCGACGTAGAAAAATCCCACCTAAACATCCTCGACCAAAACCACATCTTCATAAAACACGACCACTACAACGCATCCAAAGGCGCAATGTCAGTAAACAAAATAGACCTAATACAACACAACCAAATAGCAATCCCCCCAACAACAGCCTGCGACCAAATAAATAATTTCATAGATAAAAATATATTACATGAAACCCTATTAGTCGGACACAACATCACCTTCGATAAAAATTTCCTAAGCTCCCTATTCGACCAAGGCGACACCCTCTCAAAATTCCATCACCAACACGAAGACACAATGTGGATGTGGCGAAACCTCCAAAAAAATGACCTAGTCCCCCAAGGACGAAGCAACTTAGAAACAGTTGCAGGACATTTTGGAATCGATTATACACGTGCCCACGACGCCCTAGCCGACTGCAAAATAACAGCACAAGTTTACCACGAACTAATAAAAATATAATCGCGACGACGAGAGGTCGCCGAAGCGACCGACGAAGGGGTTCCGCAGAACCCCGACAAAATATGAGAACCTCAGTTCTCCAAATGGCTTCTCCAAATGACCCCAACCCAATAAACTTAAAAACCCAAATTCCTCTAAAATATTACAGTTATAAGCTGAGATGAAGCTAAACGCTAATGAAACTCGGAAACTTAAAAAATGGCATTCAAAATAAATGTAGCATACAAAGGAAAGACATTCAAAGTCGAGACTGAAGACGAAAAATTAGTCGGCTCTTCTATCGGCGACAAAATCAAAGGCGAAGAAATCTCAGAAGACCTAACAGGCTACGAAATAGAAATCACCGGAACATCAGACAAAGCAGGATTCATGGGCTCACCAGAAATAGACGGACCAGATTTACACAAAGTTCTCCTAGGATACGGAAGAGGAATGCACAAAAAACCAAAAGGAGAAAAGAAAACCAACAAAAGACCAAAAGGATTAAGATTAAGAAAAACAGTAAGAGGAAAAGAAATTTCTCTATTCACAATTCAGATCAACACAAAAGTTCTAACAGAAGGCTCCAAAAAATTCGATGCTCTATTTGAAGCTCCAGCAGAAGAAAATAAAGAATAAAGAGGTGTGTCAAGAAAAAATGGACACCGACACAGAAACCCAAATAAAAATATACTACTTCAAAGATGGACGCAGAGGATTTAGTAGAATACAGGAATTAGTTCAAGATGCAATAAATCATCCTGGGCTAAACCGCCCAGAAAGAATGGCAAGCCTTGACAAAGCAGACGGAATAGCAAAACTAATAGACAATCCATTCTCGAGAGCTCTCTATGAAACAATGATTAGAGAAACAAGAGAAAATATACAGCCCGAATTAGAGAAACAAGAGAAAATATACAGCCCGAATAAAAATAAATATTCAACATAACTCTAATTACCGTCTTGCATCAATAAGTCTTTTGAAAAAGTAGTTTTTATAAACCCAAATCCCCTAACTCAACAAGGTGATACATGGCACTAAATTTAACA
>CAYYYV010000064.1:0-3753 GCA_964476225.1 Candidatus Woesearchaeota archaeon
TTTCTGATGAGGTTACTGAGGAGATTGGTTTGCCGACTAGTGAGGTTGTTTTCCCAAAATGGAAGCGGTGCTTGGAGAAAGAGAGTAAAAGGGTTGGAGTATAAATTTATAAATATATTAGTTCTGTTTTAGTAATGAGAAAGTGGTATGTAGGGGTTTTAGTATTGATGATGATTATTGTTATTTCGGCTGTAGTCGGATTTTTTTTAACTGGAATGGCTGTTTATAATTCTGGTTCTAAAACTATTTATGAATGCGGGACTATAAGTGAGGCAGGAACTTATGTTTTGAATCAGAGTATAAATGCAACAGGTATATCGGGGGCTTGTTTGACTATTGGTGTGGATAATATTGTGTTAGATGGGGCGGGTTTTAATTTGACTGGGAATGATACTGCTAATACTCGTGGTGTTTATGCGCAAGCAAGGAGTAATATCATTATTAAGAATTTTAATAATATAAGGGATTTTACTGTGGGGATTTATTTTATTGGTGTCAATGAGAGTTTGATAGAAAATTTGACCTCAAGCTCAAATACTGATGGCGTTTTGATTCAAACAGGTTATTATAATAATATTTCTTTGGTTAATACAACTTTGAATACTTATGGTATACGGATTGGTGCCTTTACTACTTCTCAAGCAAATTATACTACTATTACTAATATTATTTCCAATAGCGATAGTAATGGGATAACTATTGCTGCAGGATATTATAATGTTATTTCTGATGTTACTGCTATAAATGGTGGAGGGGTGGGGGTTAAGATTTATATTGGCTCTTATAATAATTTATCAGCAATTAATGCAAGTTATAATCATTATGGAGTAGAGTTTGATTGTGCAGAGTCTAATAGCTTAACAGATTCTATTGCTAATTATAATAGCGATACTGGGATTATTTTTTGGGGGGCGGGGAATTATGATGATTGTACTTTAACCGCATATTTTAATTATACTATTAGAAATATTACTTCAAATAATAATACCCAGGGAGGTGTTTATGTCGTCTCTGTTAATAGTAGTAATTTTACAAATATTATGGCTGTGAATAATGGAAACTACGGAGCTCATTTTTTTGAATCTTACGAAAATATTATTAGGGATGCTAACTTTACAGGAGGTATAAATGATACTATTTTAGAAATTGCGAATGTAACTTTTGTAAATGTAACTTATAATTTAAGTAATTCATATATCTACCCGACAGCCTCTTATTTCCAAAAATGGTGGTTAGATGCAACGTCAAATGTTGCGAGTACGACTATGGCATGGACGGATAATTCAAGTAATACTGGTTCTTCTATCTCTCCAGCAAGGTTTGAGTTAACTGAATATTATTATAATGGGAGTGGTTATACTTATTATTCTGATTATAACGTTTCGGCTTCTAAAACTGGATATACGGCTTCTGTCAATCAGGTTTTTAATATGAGTGATAATAATGTGGCTAGTTTTATAATGACGGCTATTCCTGGTGCTGATTCTCCAGGTGGGTCTTCTGGTTCTTCTGGTTCGACTTCGGCTAGTTTTTGGACATCAACTTATCTGGTTAGTGATGTGCAATTTAGAAATGGTTATTTTGGACAAATTGGGGCGAAGGGAAGGCTTAAGGTAAATATTAAAAATGAGGCGCATTATGTTGGGGTTATTAGTTTGAATAGCACGGGGGTTTTGGTAAATGTTTCTTCTGTGTCTATCCAGGAATTTTTTTATATCGGGGATGAAAAGGAATTTGATGCCGATGGAAATGGTCTTAAGGATATTTTGGTGAGGCTTGATAATATAGTTGATAATAAAGCATTTATTTTTGTTAAAGTTTTGGAAGAGGTTGGTGTCGCTGATTCTGATAATAATGTTTCTGACGATACGGGGAGCCTTGGAGATTATGAAAGTGCCGTTGCTAGTTCTTTTTTTAGTTATTTTCTTTATTCCGTTATTCTTCTTGTTATTCTTGGGATTGTTTTATTTCTTTATCTGTTGAGGAAAAGGAGAAGGTCGAAGTTGGGTACTGAGATGGAAAAGGTTGCGGAGTTTGTGGAGAAATCTGAGAAGGATATTGGTATAAAAAAGGTTTAAAGATTGTTTTTAGGTTGGAGATTAGATTTATAAAGTTACTTAATGTTACTATTGGTAACTATGGATAAGGTGGTCAAGATTGATTCGGAGCTTTTGGCAGAGGTAGAAGCGTTTATTAATTTGGATGAGAATAAATTTAAGTATGTGAATCGGAAACAGTTTATTGATATTGCTGTGGCTGATTATTTGCATCGACAAAGAGGTAAAAAATGACACCGAGTACTGATGATATTTTGAAGAAGTATGGGGCGAAGATAGAGAAGCAGATGAAGGGGTATGACGCTAATTCGGGAGAGACTAAGAAGTTTTCTCAGAGTTATGAGAAATTTAAGGGGGCGATGTTGCCGGAGTTTTCGCGTTATGAGCGTTGGTGTAAAAGTCTTGGGAATGTGTTTAAGATAAAAGTTGGGGATAAGGATAAGGTTAAGATTGATAGAGCTATTGAGATTGCGCATCTGGACCTTTCGGCTTCGGAGGTTGTTGTTTTTTCTACGATGTTATTATTTCTAACTTTGTTTGGAGGAGTTTTGCTTACCGTCGCTATTTGGTTGTTGGGAGGAGCTTTTTCTGCTATGCTGTTGTTTTTGGTTTTTCTTTTGGCTATCTTTTTGTTTTTTTATTCTTCGAAAGCTCCGGAGAGGTTGGCGATGCGTTGGCGGTTGAAAGCTTCGTCGCAGATGGTTCCGGCTATTTTGTATATTGTTATTTATATGAAGCATACGAGTAATTTTGAGAAGGCGGTGAGTTTTGCCTCTGAGCATTTGATGCCGCCTTTGAGTTTGGATTTTAGGAAGATTTTTTGGGATGTTGAGGTTGGGAAGTTTTCTACGATAAAAGAGAGTGTTGATAATTATTTGCTTGGATGGAAAGATTATAGTTTGGAGTTTGTCGAGGCGTTTCATTTGATTGAATCGAGTTTGTATGAACCTGATGAAGCTAGGAGGGTTGCAGTTTTGGAGAAATCGTTGCAAGTTATTTTGGATGGTGTTTATGATAAGATGTTGAAATATACTCATGAGGCTAAGGCGCCCCTGACTAATGTTTATATGTTGGGGATTGTTTTGCCGACGCTGGCTTTGGCGATTTTACCTTTGGCTTCTACAATGATGGGTGGTGCGATTAAATGGTATCATGTTCTTTTGATTTTTAATGTTTTGATTCCATTTGCGGTTATTTATTTGACGGGAAAAGTTATGGCTGAGCGTCCCGGGGGTTATGGTGAGGCGAGTTTGTTGGAGAAGAATCCTCTGTATCCTAAATATAAAAGTAACAGGGCTTATGTGAAAGCGATTTTGATAGCGTTTCCTTTGTTTGTTGTTGGTATAATTCCGTTGCTTTGGAGATATACTGCGGTTCCGATTTGGCTTGGGACGACTAGGGATTATTCTTGGTCTAGTTTGGGACTGGGATTTTTAGGAAAAAGTGGGGCGTTTGGAATTATGACGGATGCTGCCGGAGTTGTGTCTGGTCCGTTTGGTTCTTTGGCTTTGTTAATGAGTTTGTTGGTTCCATTTTCAATTGGTTTGGTTTTTGTAATTGTTTTTAAGGATAAGACAAAGGATATTTTGGAGACGAGGAAGAAATATAAGGAAGTTGAAAAAGAGTTTACGTCTTCGCTGTTTCAGCTTGGTAATAGGATTGGCGATGGTTTGCCTGCGGAGATTGCGTTTTCTAA
>CAYYYV010000065.1:0-3737 GCA_964476225.1 Candidatus Woesearchaeota archaeon
TTGCTTGTGAATATGATTTCGTTGATGTTTATTGGAAGTTTTGTTGAGAAGTTGATTGGGAAGAAGCGGTTTCTTAGTTTATATTTTATCGGAGGGCTTTTTGCTGGAGTGTTATTTGTGGGAGTTGCAATCTTTTCAAAACCAGATATTGCTTGCCACTTGATAGGACTTGAGAATCTTCCTAGTTATTGTATGTTTGCTGTCGGTGCTAGTGGTGCTATTTTTGCGCTTGGAGGTTTGCTTGCTGTATTGACTCCTAAGCTTCCTGTTTTGGTTATGTTTATAATTCCTATGCCGATGTGGTTGGCGATGATATTTTTGATGTTTGGTATTTGGGCGCTTTCTTTGAGACTTGGACTTCCTATCGGAAATATTGCGCATCTTGGGGGATTAATTGTTGGACTTGGATATGGGTTTTATCTTAGGAAAAAGTTTCCGAGGAAGACTCAGATGATTAGTCAGTATTTTGCGCGGTAGCGACACTTTGTGTCGAGTTAGTAGTTTGTAGTTCGCTTCGCTGGTAGTTAGTAGTACGACGAGTTTTGAGAGGAGTTTATCTTGTGAATATTTATATAGTTTGATTTAGTTTTTATGTTATGGTGAAGAGGGGAAATTTTTTTTTTAGGAATTATTCGGCGTGTTGGGAATTTTTTAAGGAGAGTCGATGGCATATCGTTTTTGCTTTGGGAATTTTTGCCTTAACTTTTCTCATTGGGTTTGCTTATCCTGCTTTTTTTAGGGCTGAGATTTTTGGTTTTATAGAGGAGCTGGTGGCGATGCTCGGAGATAAAGGTGGAATTGAGTTGACTGGTTTTATATTTTTGAATAATTTGAAGGCGAGTTTTATGGCTATTATTTTGGGGATTGGAATTGGGATTTTTCCGTTGGTGACTGCGGTAGTTAATGGGTATTTGCTTGGGTTTGTTTCGAGGGAGGCTGTTAGTCAGAATGGGCTTTTTGTTTTGTGGCAGTTGTTGCCTCACGGGATTTTTGAATTGCCTGCTGTTATTTTTTCTATTGGGATTGGGATGCGACTTGGGTCGCAAGTGGTTAGTAGTTGGTGGTTAGTAGTTGGTAGTGGAAAAGGGAAGCGTAAAAAGCGTGATACGAATCATGGAGTTGGTTATGTGTTTATGGAGGGGTTGAGGTTTTTTGTGTTTGTTATTTTTCCGTTGTTGTTGATTGCTGCTGTTGTTGAAGGATTGTTAATTGGGTTGCTTTAGACCGCTTCGCTGTCAGAGCGGGACTTTGTCCCTGCCAGATCGCCTTCGGCTGCCAGACTGATTTGGGGAGTGTGGATTTGGGTTAGAAGTAAACGAATTTATGTTCTTTTGATATTGTTATGATGTCGATGTTTTTGACTATGTCGGAAAATTTGTCCTTGATGTCTGTTAGAATTTTATTGAATTCTTCTTCTGATGAAACTTCGAATTCTGGCTCTAGGTCCCAGTTGCCTATTATTTTTACGTGATGGATTATGTTTTTGTGTTCTTTGAAGTAATTGATTAGTTCTTCTGTTCTTTCTTTTTTTGGAGTGTCGAGATATATGAATCCTTTGTAAAACTGAATTCCGAGTTTTTTGTAATTAATTGCTATTCTAAATCCTTGGATTAGTTTTGATTTTATCATTTGCTTTATTCGATAGGTTATTATTCTGGCTGTTGTGTTTAGTTCTGTTGCGATGTCGACTGCTGATTTTCTTGCGTTTTCGCTTATTTGTTTTAAGATTTCTAGGTCTATATCTTCTAATTTTATTTTTTTTGAGGAATCCAATAGAATTTTTTCTAGATGTTGTTTTGAAATTGTGTCGTCGGTTGCGGTTATGCTCCATCTTGTTGGGACCATTCTTCTTCTTATTTTTGTCCCGAGTAATCCGATTGATAGTAATTTTTGTAAATGGTCAACTTTTATGTTTGATTGATAGAGTTCTTTGAGGGCTGTTGTGGCTTTGACATCGTAGTCGGATGTTAGGTAGTCGACTTTTTTTGAGACTTTGGGATTTTCTTCGAGGATTGCTTTTTTGAGTGGGGCTGGATTTGTCATTGGACGAAAGACTGCGTCTGAGGTGAATTGCATTGTGGGTTTTTTCTTGAGGAAGATTTCTGTTGAAACTGGTTTGGATGAGAGGGCTAGTTCTTGGGTTACTTGCAATAACCGGCTTTGGCCGGTGGTGGCCGGTGACTGGTGGCCGGTGACTGGTGGTCTTATGTTCATTTTTGATTTGCCGTAGATTAGTTGACCTCTGAGTCGGAGAACGTTGGCGACTGAGAAATTATTTTTTGACCATTCCTCTGCGGTTGCGAAGTTTGAGATGTTGTCATTTTCTGAGGGGGTTAAGATTCCTGAGTTTATGTAAGGGTATCCGATTCTTCCTACAAAAAGTTCGGGGGCCGATTTTCCGGAGAAGTGGATTGGTAGCTTACGGCTGACCGCTGATCGCTGACCGATTAATATGTCTCTAATTCTTTGATTATTTTTGTCTGAAAATTTCATTTAGTAATAATGGTTTACTGTTTGTTGATATCTTGTCTTATTGTTTTTATTAGACTGCCCAATCTTGCTCCTATTATTTGTATGTCGCTAATTAATTCTATGAATTCTTTTTGTGAAATATAATCAAAATCTTTGGACATTAGTGTAAAATTTTCGCATTCTCTTAGGCTGCCCATTGATATGTATAGAAATCTTAAAAAATCTTTATCTGTATTTCTTCCTGTTCCTTCGGCGATGTTTGCGGATATACTTAGTGAACATCTTCTTAATTGGGATGTTAATGAATATATTTCTTCTTTTGGAAAATTACTTGTTATTTTGTAAATTTTTTTGCCAAGCTCAAAAGATAGTTTCCAAACTTCTAATTTTTTGAAATCTTGCATGTTGCATTTATAGTTGTGCTAATCTTTTAAGCTACTTAGGCCGATAAGGAGAGAGACTGCTCCGACTAGAAGAAGTAGCCACATTATTCCGCCCTTGAGGAAAAGTAGTGCGGCTGTTCCGAATCCTGCGAAGTTCACAATCCAAGCGTAGATTGGGACTATTAAGAAAATTAGTCCGATTAGTATTCCGATGAATTTATTCATGTGAATTAATCACAGTTCTTGTTTATATATATTACTGTGATTAATTAGAACGCTTTGCTGTAGGTGTAGAACGGTTTTACCTGTAGATACCCTCACAAATTAATTTAATTTGGTTGGGGCAGACTCACGCTGCGCTGTAGACTGACTTGTGCAACTAATGGGAGATTTTATAAATAATGATTTCTAATATAGGTTATGAAAAAAGTGGTTGGATATGTTGTTTCTGTCGCTGGGCTTGTTGTGATGGCTTTGGGTTTTAATATTATTAATTTTAAAATTGCGCTTTTGGATGGGATAAGTGCTAATATTATTGCTGGGGTTGGGATTGCTATGATTGTTGTTGGAGTGGTTTTATCTTTGAAAAGTTCTGGTGGAAGAAAATCTAAGCAGGCTAAGGAAGAAGTTCCTATTTATGAAGGGGTTGGAAAGAAGAGGAAGATAGTTGGGTATCGGAAGGATTAGATGTTATTTCTAATTACTTTTTTAAAGTGTTCTTTTTTTCTTTCAAATAATTTGTTTCTTCCTGTGTAATAACCTTTTGCATAATCGTTTTCTAAATAGTCTAGTTTTCTTTGTGCTTCTACTCTCCTTGTGTCTTTTGATAATTCTCTTGCCTTTCTTATTCCAGATAGTCCGAAATATTCATGAATTGTTTTT
>CAYYYV010000066.1:0-3497 GCA_964476225.1 Candidatus Woesearchaeota archaeon
AATATCCACCGTCTAAAGAATAAACATATTGTAATTCTTTTTCTGTCGGCTGAGGATATATAAAGTTTAATTTACATTTTTTGCAATGCCATAAGTCATATCCATCTTTATTCAACAAAAACTTAATACCAGATTTTTTGCAAATAAAGCATTTTTTCTCCATAAAAACAAATAAATAATTCCCTATTTAAGCTTATATGAGATTAATTCCTAGCGGACATAATATTAAAACATCCCATCCAAAGCCCCAAACGTTCCATTAAACCCTTCTTTAATCTCAGGAACTATTTTAATTTCTTCAGGAATATCCTGCACATCCCAAATCTTAATCGGGCCCCTGAATCCTTGATAATAAATAAAATCTCCAAGTTGTACACCCTGATTCTTCAAGCTAGTAACAACAGGACTTGGCTCGGTGTGCACGAGTTCAATAGTTTCATAATTATCAAAAGGATCATCCATCAAAAATAATTGCGCAAACAAGCTCTTGGAGACCTTCTGAGACAGGTAAATCGCCGCACCCATCTGGTTTATACTCTGACCATCAAATGCAGGGATAATGTCTATAGTAGCATTAAGCCCATTTTTAAAATCAACAATTCTATCATCGATATAAATATATCTAATCGGAATGCGGGTTTGAATATTATTATATATATAAACAGCTTCCGGTTGCTCTATTGAATTATTATTCAACATCAAAACAATCCCAAGAATAGCAGCCTTGCCAGAAGGTAAAAACACATTGTTATAAACAAGATCCTCAAAAATATAACTCCCACCACTAAAAACAATCATTGTCCCATTCGCGGTTTCCTTCGTTTGTTTTGGGTCAGAGAGCATTACGGGAATCGCAGAATACCTATCGAGATAATCTTCCCCATCCCCACCACCAATCTTAGAATACGCAGGATACTTACCCAAATCAGTCTGATCAATCAACAAATAATCAACATCCAAAGTCTTAAACATACTTAATGCAGTCTCTGGGATGGGAGTCGTAAGTATATACCTTCCAATCTTTGTATTTCCATTATATGCACCTTGGGCATGCCCACCATCAGCAATAGTTGCCCTCTTCCCAAGCGTTTGAACCCAATATCCATAATCCCACCAGTGAGAGAAGATTGCATCTTCGCTAGTATTTTCACGAACCCAAGACATAGCACCCTGCCACTGCGCATCAGCAGATGGCCCAGTGTATTTAGCTTGATTGATTATAGAGTTGTAAGAAGTATTTATAGTATATCCAGCAGCAGCAATAGAAACAATCAAGAGTCCGATGATAACAATTTTTGAGATTTCTTCAAGGTTTCTTTTTTTCAAATACTTAAACAAATTCAAAATAACATATGAAGAACATAAGCACATAAATGGAGCAATAACAAAAAACATACGAGTACTAGATCGTCCAACAACAAGCATAACAAATGCCCAAGCAAACAAAATAATAACAGAAGAATCTATTTTCATTTTTACCGCAACATAATTTTTAGCAAATGCATATATGAAAAGAGCGACTCCGCCCAAATACATTAATCCACTTAAACTAAATATACTCGCACCATCAAGGATAGAAGTAGGAGAAACTCTACTGAATAAAATACCAGCCACCAATGAAATATATCCAAAAATCATCAGGTATCGATTCTTCTTAGACTTAATATTCTTAGAAAATTCAAATCCAATTAAAATCATTCCTAAAACAAACAGCCAAAATATCTGAGTCCCAGCAGCCCCAATCCAATTAATTAAGTAGGGCTGAGAGTTCTCTGCAACAGTAGCATTCAGTCTCGAGGTCATCCAAAAAGGATTAAGTAATTTATTCAATATTTCCCAAGTTAGACTAAAGAAATTTTTCCCAATTAGCGGCAACAACACAACCCCCGCAATAATCAATGCACTAAAGACATATACAATACGATACTTCTCATTATAGCCTTTGATATTCTTCCCAAAAGAAATAGCCAATCTATCCAAAATAATAAATCCCAAAGCAGCAAGACTTGCGACACCATATGACCCAATTATATATTTACCAAGAAACGATGAAGAGTTCATTCCAAACAATACACTAAAAACAATACTAGATATCATCCATGTCAAATAAAAGACAGCTCCATTATTCTTAATGGGATCTTTTTCATCCTTTAAGCTTATTATCCAAAACAGTAAGAAACTTATTGGGATAATCATGAATAAAAATACGGCAACCCCCCCCCAAGAGAGAACAGTTAGTGTAGTTAACAATCCAAGAACTAACCCCGCAATACCAGACGTAATGATATTTGTTTTCTTTAGCTTATCTAAATATTTCAAAGCTAATGCATAACCCAACATTGCTAAAAAGAATGCCATAATACCAATCGCCTCATGATCACTAAATCCAGCCATTGTACGGTAAAGGAAAGGAGGTGTAAATGCCAAAAATGTCGAAGCTAAAACCCCAGCAAACTTAGAATTCGTCAAAACATAGACTAGTATGAAAAACAATATCAACGCAATTCCATAAAAAAATACAGGCGAAAAAACATCTACTTCTCTAAGCGTATATTCTCCAAAATTATTCGCAATCTTCCACATCTTAACAACAACATTAGGCATAATTTCATAATGCCATTCTATGTCAAATCCAGGCGCTCTCATCTCGTCAAACTCAGGCATCACCCCGTCATTCTCAACAATTGTCTCAGCAATTCTCAAAAAATAATATGGATCAAGTGCCAAAGGAATCTTCTCTCCAGTTGTAGAATCAGTCAACAAATCCCAATTAGAGAGTCGAATAGAAGAACTCATAAATAAAACAATAGCCAAAATAACAATCGTAGCAATCCACTGATATTTTCTATCTCTTAATGTTAGTAGTCCTGCATTATAAAAAGTTTTCAAAGAAATCTTATTTTTCCCATCCAGTTCTCGTTTAAGAGAAAGCGCATAAAGTATCGCAAATACTGCTGCTAGTAAAATATAAATTGTTACATCCATAAAAAATAATACCCTTCTTTGTTTAAAAACGTTATCGTCATTATGTTTGTAATGTTCATAGGAAGCATATTAGGTTGCCCAAGTCACAAATAAATTTTTTAGGCGCGGGTGCCCTTTGGGCAAAGCCGTAAGAAAAATTTATTTGTTGTATACGAAACTTTAGTTTCGCAATATAAGTTTTGATTCCAGGGAACCTTTTTCTAAAAGGGAGCCTACAGCATCAAAAACGCAATTAAAATAAATAATATCTGAAATGCATGAATCAAATAAGTAACCTTTTTCTCAGTCGCCCCTTTCCCTAAAATTTTAATCGCTAAATGTTCAAGCCCATAAACCTTATTATAAGGCATCTTTAAGCAACCTTTCTTGTCAGGAATACCGAAAGAATGTTTCTTTAATCCACCACGCAATTTCAAGCCCATCTCAATAAAATATGGAATAAAAACAACAAGAGCAATCTTTTCGAAATTCCCCAAAATAGCCATTCCAGCAATCAAAGCACCAATAGCATA
>CAYYYV010000067.1:0-3264 GCA_964476225.1 Candidatus Woesearchaeota archaeon
ATAATTTCTCATTGAGCTCTCCTGAGAAGCACGGGGGGCAATTAAAAGATTTAAAGATGATTGGAGGTGATCCAATAATTATTGATTTCTCTCAACCCGATGCTGTAAACAGAAATGCGGAATTATATTGTGAACGTAGGGTTCCTTTTGTTATGGGGACAACTGGAGGAGATAGGAGGGCTTTAGAAAATGCCGTTCGAGATTCGGGGAATACTGCGGTGATAGCTCCAAATATGGCGGATCCTATTGTGTTAGTTCAAGCTATGTTTGATTATGTGGCGAATACTTTTCCTGGTGCCTTGGAAGGATATCGTTTAGATGCAGCCGAGTCTCACCAGGCAACAAAGAAAGATACTAGTGGGACGGCAAAAGCGATGGTGGGTTCTTTTAAAGATCTGGGGGCATTTCTGGAAGGAGATATACAAAAAGTGAGAGAATCTGCAGATCAACTTGGGATGGGGATTCCAGAACAGTACCTTGATGGACACGGTTGGCATACTTATACGTTAACTTCCCCGGACGGGACCGTTGCTCTAAAATTTACTCATAATGTTAATGGAAGACAGCCTTATGTTAATGGGACAATTAAGGCGATAGACTTTTTAGTTGGAAAGTTAAAGACTGGAGAGGCGGGGTGTTACAATATGATTGATGTCCTTCGTGGTGGGAAGGTAGATAGTAGGGTTTCTGAGTAATAGAAATGAAATTAATGATGTTTTTTAAACTTTCAAGCTAATAATTTTAGACATGTTTTCTTGCATGCTTACTCCGTATAGGTTTGAGGATTCGGAGATTAGGGTGTCGTTGTGGGTTACGATTATGTATTGTCCGGTTGTCATGTATTTTTTGATTAGGGCTGCTAGTAATTCTGAGTTGTGTTTGTCTAGGGCGGCGTCGATTTCGTCGAATACGTAGAAGCAGTAGGGTCGGTATTCTTGGATTGCGAAGATTAGGGAGAGTGCTACGAGGGTTTTTTCTCCGCCGGAAAGTGAGGTGATGTCGAAATATCTTCCTCTTGAGACTTTGACTAAAATATTTAGTCCGCCTTCGAAGGGTTCTTTTTTGTTTTCTAGCTCTAGGAATACTTCGCCTTTTCTTGATAGTTGTGTGAAGTTTCGTGTGAAATATTCGTTGACTGCTTGTAGTGTTATCAGGAAGGATTTCTTTTTCTTTTTGTCAATTTCTGCGATTATCTTTTCTATCTTTTCTTTTTCTTCTGATATTATTGTGACTTTTTCCTCTATTAGTTTTACTTGTTCTCCAACTTTGTCGAATACTTCTAGGGCTCGTAGGTTTACGTTTCCGAGTCTGGAGATTCTGAATTGTGATTTTTGCAGTCTTTCTTTGATTTGGTCTGTTGGTATTGCTAAAATTTCTACTTCTCTGAATTCTATCATTTCTGATTTTAGAGAATCTATCTGGGCTGTTAGTTGTGCGTTTTGGATTTTGTTGTGGTTTATTTTATCTTCGAAATTTTTTGCTGTGTGTTGCATTCCGATGATATCGGTTTCTAATACTTTTTGTTGGTCTTGTGTTTCATTCCTTTGATCGAAAAACTTTTGTGCTTTCTCATATAGCTTTTGTTCTTCAATTTCTTTTTTTACGGCTTGCTTATCTTTTTCTGTTATTCGTACTTCTATTTTTCTTAGTTCTATTTCTGATTCTTCTATATCTCTTGATGTGGTTTTTAGTTCGCTGGATAATCTATTCATTTCTCTTTTTTTGACTTGAATTTCTGTATCTGTGTCCATGTCTGCGAATGAAAGTTCTTGGAGTGATAATCTTGTTTCTTCATAGTTGTCTTCGATATTTTTCAGTTTTTCGTATTCAATTTTTTTTGAGTGGAATTTTTCATTTGTTGATATTAGTTCTTTTTTTGTTTCTATCTGGTTTTCTGTTATTTTTTTAATTTGTTCTTTTTTCTCTTCCGAGTTTTTCAGTTTTATTTCATCGATATCTAGTTCGTTTAGTTTTGTTCTTATTGTAGTCAATTTTTCTTTTAGATGATTTATCCTTCCAAATTCTTCTTGTTTTATTTTAGAATTTTTTCCAGCTTCTGTTTTTGCTGCTTCAATTTTTTCGTTTGCTGTAAAGGATATTTTGTGTTTATGGTCATCGCAAACTTCTTGTTTGCAAACTGGACAAGATTTTAATTGTGTAATATCTTCTTTTAATTTTTCTTCACGCTTTATGTCCATTTCTAAAATTGCGTTTCTTTTTTCTTTTTCAAGTATTTCTTTTTCAAGGGAAGATATTTGATTAATTGTTGTTTCTAGTTTTGATTTGGTTTCGGCTTTTTGTTTTTCGTTTTCTTCGGTGGATTTAGTGTATTTTATTTCTTGGAATAGTGAAGTAATTGTTTGCTCTATTAATTGTACTTCTTTTTCTGACCCAATTAAAAATTTCTCTTTTTGGGATTTTTCGTTTTCCAATGTCGATAAGTCAGATTTTATAATATAGAATTGTCTTCGCTGTTTTTCTAAAATGTCAAATTTTTCTTGGAGAATTTTTTGTTGTTCTTGTTGCTTTTTTATTTCTGGTGATGCCGTTCTAATTTCTGAAATTTCTTTGTTTAATTTTTCTATTTTTTCTTTTTGAGATTCTATTTTTTCTTTTCCTTGAATCATTCTGTTGTCGAAATTTTCACGACGAACATCTAATCCTGCGAGGTCGGCTTTTAGGTCTGAAATTTCTCTATGTAAAACTTCTTGTTCGTTACTTGTTGATGATTGGATTTGTTTGTTGATTATTAAAATTTTATCTTGGAACGTATCTACTCCGATGTTTTTTTCTAAGATTTGTTTTTTTAGTTTTTCAATCTGAGAACTGTATTCTGCTATTTCTTTTTCGATGCCTTCAACTTCTTTTTCTTTGATTTCTTTTGTTTTTGATAGTAGAGTTTTTTTGCATCTTTTGATTGTTGTTTCGAGTTTTTGATAAGAGATTGCTTCTTGTCTTTCTTTATCTAGATTTTTTAAGTAAGATGTTCTTTCCTTTAGAACAGCTGAGACCTCTTTTAATTTCTCCTCGGTTTTTTCTAGTTCTCTCAGGGATTTGTGTTTTCGTGTTTCGTAGATTGAGATACCTGCGACTTCTTCGATTATTTTTCTTCGTTCTTCGGAGGTTGCCTTTACTAGGGATTGGATTTCTCCCTGGAGGACGATGTTGAATCCGTTTGGGTCGATGCCGGCTTGTGCCATTAGTTCTAAGATGTCTTGTCTTGTTTTTGTTTGGCCGTTGATTCTGTAAATTGACTGGCCGGTT
>CAYYYV010000068.1:0-3190 GCA_964476225.1 Candidatus Woesearchaeota archaeon
TAGACTACGGGACTAGTTTTTAAGTCACGTTGTCTTCATGAAACATCTTGATGTTACTTTAGACTACGGGACTATTAATTATAGGAGAAGATAACGATTTAAAAGTCTTTAGAATTATCTCAATTAACTTTAAAAACCTAAATTTACACAACTTAATATGGCAGAAATGGTAAAACCCACATGGGTTAAAATGAAAGAACCCGAATTAAAAAAAACAATCCTAGAACTTTCAGAAAAATACGCCCCATCTCAAATCGGAATAATCCTTAGAGACCAATACGGAATCCCTACAACAAAAGTATTCGGGAAAAAATTAAAAGCTTACTTGTCAGAACTAGGAATCGAAAGAAACGAAGACCTAGAAAACGCAGAAAAGAAAGTTGAAAACATGAAAGAACACCTCAAGGACAACATTACAGACAGACACGCAAAACACAAACTACAACACGCACAATCCAGACTCAACATCGTACGAAAATACGCCGGAATTTCTGTACGAGACCGAAAGAAAAGGAAGTAATTAATTTTATCACCTAAATGTTTTTAAGCTAATCTAAATTATTTATATAATGTTAAAAGAGGTAGAAAAGTTCGTCCAAGAATTTTTAGAATATTCTAAAGACAAGCCAATCAGAATCATCAGTCACTACGACACCGACGGAATAACTTCCGCAACAATTCTAATCAAAACCCTAAAACGACTAGACAAAAAATTTACAGTAAGAATAGTAAAGGGTCTCGAAGAAAATATTATTAAAGAAGAACTAAAAAGACAACCAAAAGAAGTAATTGTTTTCTCAGATTTAGCATCAGGAAGTCTAGATTATTTCCAAAATTTACAAGAGCCAATATTTATACTAGACCACCACGAAATCCACAAAGAACAATTAACAGACAAAGTCAAAATAATAAACGCCCACTTAACCGATAATCCAAAAGACAACGAAGCAACCGGAGCCGGTCTCTGCTATCTTTTCGCAAAAACAATTTCCCCAAACAACCAAGACCTCTCCTCTCTGGCAATCATCGGGATGATAGGAGACCGCCACGAATCCAACCTATCAAAAATAAACCAACAAATAGTAAACGACGCCCTCGACTTAAAAATAAAAAAAGGATTAGTAATCTACCCAGCAACGAGACCCCTAAGAAGAGCACTCGAATGGTCAACTTCCCCATACATACCCGGAGTCACGGGCAACGGACCCGGAGCAATGGAAATCCTAAGAGAAACCGGAATCGACTACAACAAAAACCTACTCGACTTAACCGAAGAAGAAATGTCAAAACTAATCACGGCAGTGATGATCAGAAGAGCCCAACACAACAAACAAGATGATATTCTGGGAAATTTATATATTCTAAAATTCTTCAACACAAAAGAAGACGTCAGAGAAATCTCGGTACTAATCAACGCATGCTCTCGTCTAGGCTACAGCGACATAGCAATTGCATACTGTCTCGAAAACGAAAAAGCAAAAGTCCAGGCACTAGACATCTACACAGAATACAAACAAGAACTAGTTTCCGGATTAAAGGTCGCAGAAAAAATGGACAAAATAAGAGGAAAGGGCTTCGTAATTCTAAACGCGAAAGACCAAATCAAAGATGCCATCGTCGGAACAATCTGCTCAATGCTATCAAGTTCCCCGACATACGAAGAAGGGACAATACTAATAGGCATGGCATATAACAAAGACAAAATAAAAGTATCCGCAAGAATCGTCGGAGATGAAGGACGAAACCTAAAAGAAGTTTTAGAAAAAACAATTATAACTTTTAAAACAGACAACCCAGAAACGATAGCAGAAGTCGGTGGCCACCAATTCGCAGCAGGTTGCTTAGTAGAAAAAGAAAAAGAATCATTATTCATAGAGGCCCTAAAAAAAGAACTAGAAATTGAAATCGTAAAAGTTTAACAACCATTAACCTTAAAAGTCAACTTTATCACGTAACAATATGAAAAGGAAAGGAAAATTTATTCGTGTGAATTGCTCGAAATGCAAAACAAGTCAAACAATTTTCGGGAAAGCCTCAACAAAAGTTAGATGTTTAGAATGCAACACTATTCTAGCTATACCAGCCGGCGGAAAAGCAAAAATCCGATCACGAGTAGAAGAAGTTTTGTAGAACCCATTAGCCAATTCTATAAATTTAAATAAGCAAATTAATTAGTTTTACCATGAAAGAAGAAGACCTAGTACTATGCACCGTAAAGAAAGTCACGAACACAATCACATTCGTAGAACTCCCAAACGGACAAGAAGGAACAATAGTCTCTTCAGAAATAGCACCCGGACGAATCAAATTAATGCGACAATACGTAGTCCCAAATAAAAAAGTTGTATGTAAAATTCTCAACATATCAGGAAACAACATAAATCTCTCGCTAAGAAGAGTCAACTCAAAAGAGAAAAAAGAAGTTATGCAATCTTTCAAACAAACCCAAGCAATAAACGTAGCCTTCAAACAAATCTTCAAAGAAAATGAAAACAAAATAGAGGAAAAAATATTAAAAGATTACGAAAATTTAGAAGACTTTGTAAACTCCGCAAAAAATGAAGAATCATTAATCTTAAAATACATCCCAAAAGAAAACGAAGAAGCAATAAAAAAAGTCATAAACAAAAAAAGAAAAAACGAAGAGTTAAAACAAAATATTAACATAAAATGCCTCGAAGATGATGGCGTTAAAAGAATCAAAAAAATATTCAACTTAGAAAACGAAAATATCACAATAACTTACATCTCTGCCGGAAAATTAAAACTAAAACTAACGGTCGAAGATTTCAAACAAGGAAAAAAAGAAATGGCTAAAATATTGGAAGAATTAGAAAAGAGAGCAAAAGAAAACAATTGTGAATTCCACACATCAGAGGAAAAATGACTTCTCTAAAAAAATGCCCATCATGTAATTCCTATACCCTAAAAGAAAAATGTCCGAAATGCGACAAAGAAACAATATCCGCCCACTACAAATTCCCAAACATCAGAGACGCCCCACCACGCTCCGCTCCCTTCAGGCGACGAAGTTAACTTCATTCTTAACAACCAACATATCCGCCTCCCACAACGGCGTCAACTTCGTCCGATTATAAATTATCGCCGCAGGATGAAACAACGGAATCAACTTAATCTTCAAAACCTGTCCCGTTTGATGCTCGCTATCTAATGGGATCTCAATATCCCT
>CAYYYV010000069.1:0-3143 GCA_964476225.1 Candidatus Woesearchaeota archaeon
CGACGAAACCGTGAGTCTTTGAGGCTATCTTATCAAGCATCCATTTAAGTGAAACTTCATTAAGCTTTTCTTTCTCTCTTCCGCCAAGGCCTTCTATTTTTTTCTTATTTTTTGAATTTTTAATTCTCGCAGATATTTCTTTTAATAATTTTAAAGACTCTTCGCACTCTCTTAATTCATTCTCATTTTTCTTACTAATTGTTTTTAGATATACTTCCAATTCTTTAATTTCTTTTTCTACATATGAAAGTTCTATTGGCGGCTCAAGTGGCATACCACGGGTATGAATTTTTAGAATTTGTAATCTTCCTGCTTTGTCTGGAACTGATATCTCTACTTCTCTGTCGAATCTTCCTGGTCTTCTTAATGCTGGGTCGAGTGCGTTAATTCTGTTTGTTGCTCCGATTACTACAACTTTTCCTCGTGACTTTAGACCGTCCATCATTGTTAGTAATTGAGAAACTACCCTTCGTTCTACCTCTCCGCCTGCGTCTTCTCGTTTTGGCGCTAGAGAATCTATTTCATCTATAAAAATAATTGATGGTGCGTTTTTTTCTGCCTCGTCGAAAATTTCTCTTATTTTCTTTTCAGATTCCCCATAAAACTTTGACATAATTTCTGGACCGTTTAATAAAATGAAATGTGCTTCGGATTCGTTTGCTACGGCTTTTGCTAATAATGTCTTACCGGTTCCTGGTGGGCCGTAAAGTAATACTCCTTTTGGGGGCTCTATTCCTAATCTTGAAAAAATCTCGGGTCTTTTTAATGGAAGCTCTACCATTTCTCTTACTTTCTTTACTTCATCTGTTAATCCTCCGATGTCTTCATAAGTGATTGAGGGGATTGATTCTTCTGAGAGATCTACAGCTTTTGGGCTTAGTGTGATTTGTGTGTTTTCTGTAATTATGCACGGTTGATTTGGTGACGTTGATATGATTGCGAATCTGATTTGGGTTATTCCTCCCGACATTCCGCCGAACATTCCTCGGAATTCTTCTGGTAAATCTCCGAATAAACCTCCTAGCTCTTCAGACATAATATCTTTTCTTCTTTGTGAACCTCCGAGGACAACGATGTCTCCTTTCAAAACTGGTTTTCCCAAAAGCCCTCTCTTCATATTTTCCGGGTCTCCTTGAACCATAATTCCTTGTTGGGCTGGGGCAATTGTAATTTTTTTTGCTTCCGTTATTCTCGCTTTCTTAATTTCTATATTCTCTCCAATTCCTGTCTTTGCATTTTTCCTGGCAATTCCGTCCATTCTAATTATCTCTTCGCCCATGTCTGCTGGATATGCTCTGTCGACAATTGAATATGTTTTTCTGTCCCCTGAAATAGAAATGATATCTCCTCTTTCTAATTCTAATTTTCTCATTAGGTTTGGGTCGATTCTTACGATTCCTTTATACGCATCGTCTTGTAGGGCTTCGACAACTCTGAGCTTTGTTGTGCCGCTTTCTTTGTTTTTTATTTCTTTTGCCATTAGTAATCTTCTCCTTTTTTTGATTTAAATATTTTTGTTTTGTTTTTTTCTGGGTTTGCAGAATCTGAAATTTTTCTTACATGATATACTTGTTTTCCATTTTTTACTACTTGGACTTCTTCGGATTTTAGAATTCTTGGCTTTTGTTCTTCTGTATTTGAATCAAAATCTAAACTAATTTTTCCCGCTTCTTCGAAGCAAAGTTTTACCATGTTGTTCATTGCACTTTCTTGTTCTTGCATAAAATCTACGATTTCTCTGGGGATAGAAACAGCGTAAGAATTTCCGACCATTCGCATTTTTACGTTATATTCTTTTTGTTTTAGTCTTATGAATTCTTCGTATTCATTCTTATCTTCTGGATGGATGATTGATTTTCCACAATTTTCACATTTGACAGCTCTAAGATTAAAACCATTTTTACTCATCAATACTGGTTTCATTTTCTTGTTACATTTGTTGCATAAAATGATATTATCAAATATATCTTCCATGTGTATACATATAGATGTATACTATTTAAACATTGCGGTTCTAAAGTCTTATAAAGTCCCATGGAGATATCTCCCTCGGACCTGTACCCTCTTATTTTGGTGAACTAAGGTTCATCATATAAGCTCAATAAAATTTTTTAACGTCTCCGCCCAGGGGGCACCTGAGACTAAAATTTTCTTTCGCGACTTGTGGGACTTACACTTCTTCCAATCAAAAGCATTAAAAGTACATTTAACAACTTATAATTATGAAAAGGGTTTTGGATTATTGGAAAAGGTCCTGGAAATTTTTGAAGGAGGATAGTTGGGCTTCTTTTGTGGTGACTTTGATTTTGGCATTTGTTATAATTAAATTTGTGTTTTTCCCTGGATTATCTTTGATTACTGGGACGAGTTTACCGTTGGTGATTGTTGAATCTTGTAGTATGTATCATCAAGAGGATGGTTTTGATAGCGTTTTTTCTGGAAGTGATGTTTATGGGGATTATGGATTGAATTTGTTGGATACTGGAAATTGGATTTTTCAAAACGGGTTTAATAAAGGTGATGTAATATTTGTGGTTGGAGCTAAAAATATTGAGATCGGTGATGTTATTATTTTTAATGCCGGTAGGGAGCTTCCTATTATTCACCGAGTTATTGAGATAGGAGATGATTACTATGCAACAAAAGGGGATAATAATGATAGAGACGAGAGAGTGGAAGGACAGTTAAATGAAGAGAAGCATATTTCTGAAGATCAAATTCTTGGAAAGGCTTTGTTTAAGGTGCCTTTTATTGGATGGGCGAAGTTGATTTTTATTGAGTTCGGAAAATCTTCTAAAGAGCGTGGATTTTGCGATTAGAAAGGTATTTAAGTTTTGAACTTCAGTATTTCTAATGGAATTTTGTCCAAAATGTGGTGCGTTGCTTATGATGAAGAAGACTAAAGTTGGTTGTCCTAGATGTAATTATATTGCTAAAGGAAAAATTAATATGGAGATGAAGGAAAAAGTTGATGAAGGTGCTCCTGTTGCTGTTGTTAGTGAGAAGGAAGGGAATGTTAATCCGATTACTGATTGGGATTGTAAAAAGTGTAAATCGAAGAGGGCGTATTTTTGGATTCGGCAAATGAGGGCTGGGGACGAGGCTGAGTCGAAATTTTATAAGTGTGTTAAGTGTGGGAATAC
>CAYYYV010000070.1:0-3101 GCA_964476225.1 Candidatus Woesearchaeota archaeon
AATGTAAGCATTGAGCTTTCGCGATTTGTTCAGTTCGCGTCTACTAAAAGCCACACACTATATTTTTAACAATTTATTGTTAAGGATAAGTAAATTTATCTAACTTCATTTTATGAAGTTTTGTCCAAAGAGATTTGGACGAGCGATGATTAAATCTAGACGGTTTGACCGAGGACTTTTGTCCGAGGGAGAACTTATTAGTGAATTTGTTTTGACGAGAGTTTACTTTTGTTGAAGTGATGAAGCTATTCTATTGGTGGATTTCTTATACTGTTCTTTTCATGATATATTTTTAAGTGTAATAATTATTAAATAGTCTTGATGATTGTTTTTTTTATGAAAATTGGCTTAATTGGCGATGAGACTTCTGAGAGTGCGATTGAAGTTCATGCTGATTTGCCGGATGAAGTTAAGTTTGCGCATGATGCCGTTAGAAAGCGGTGGGTCGGTAAGCCGGCGTCAAACATTGGCACTGTTCCATGGATGGTTTATGATAACCAAACCTCTCATGGTCCGGATTCTCCCGGGCTGATTTTTTATAGTCAACGAAAAGTGAGATTTCCCATCGTTAAGGGATTTGGCGATGGTGCCTCTAATTGTTCAGAGGATGTGAGGGTTAGGATTTCTATTGGGATGGATCGTCCGCATAAACAGAGGCGGAAGCCTCTTCTAATTACTCCGAGTGGTTTTAACAGAATGCATTTTGGGATCATGGCTTCAAGGGGATTATTTCCCAGAGACTATCTTGAAGCTAAACGTGAAGATGACAAGAATTGCATTGGGGCAGATAAGGAAATTGTTTTGGTTTCACTCCGGTGGCTCGCTAAGGATGGTGGTTTTGAATTTGATGATTGGAGTGGTGAGGGTTGTAAGTTCCATTGGGATAGAACTACATATGCAATATATTATCCTGGGAGAGGAGGATTCGGTGCAGGTAAGGAAGAAACTCGAAAGTATCTTGATGATGTTCCGAGGAGGGAGAGATTGCTTCAGGTGGACGAAAGGATTCGTGGCTATGAGCCAGTACTAGGATTTCTATCTCAGTTTGGAAATGTTTCTACGAATGACGCTGAAAAAACCCCAAAAATGAATCCCAAACAAGGAATTGAATATTTGATGGGAAATGTCTTGCCCGCTATGGATGAATTTGTAAGGGCTTAAATAAACATAATAAGAAATTTTAAATAATCTTTTTACTTAGTTTTTGTATGGCTAAAAAAGATGTGAAAGTGTTTCCGGTGTTCGCGGTTACGGTTTTGGTTCTTGCGATGCTGTGGATTTTGACAGAGGTTGGGGTTTTGACTGTTGATATTCCTTGGTTTCCGATAATCATTGCGGCTATTGCGGTTGGTTGGATATTGGATTTTTACGCTAATAAGAGATAACGATATATTCTAAAGGTTTATTAATTAGTTTGGGCTGTGTTATTTATGGCAAAGAAAAAGGTAAGTAAGGATAATATTGTTATTCCGAGGAAGGCGATGGCGGGGATTGCTCCGGCAGTTGCGGTTGCTGTGATTTTGATTTCAAAGAAGCAGCCTGGACCTTTGTTATTGTTTTTGGTTGGGATTAGTGCTGGGATATTTATTGCTCGGGGGTTTTTGGTGAAATGAAATGTAAAGATTTATTTTTAATTAGCTGGAAGAAGCTTTGGATAATTGTTGTTGGGGGGTTTGTTTCTATTTTATTACATAATATTATTTCTGCTTTACTTAATGTGGAAGAGGCTTTCTTTTTTATTTTAGTAATTTTTGTGATTCCTATTTATTTTTTGGTGATGGTTGTGTATAGTATTGTTTATTGGTTGATGAGGAGAAAATGAAATGTATGAAATGTGGGTATAAGTGGAAGAGGATGAAGTGGCGTGAGCTTGTTTCGTTTTTGGCTAGGTGTCCGAAGTGTGGGTCGAGAAGAGTTTTGAGATATTAGAAGGAGGTGAAAAATGATAAAAGAGATGAATAATAAAATTAAGAAGATGGATATGTGGGATGTTGGTTTGATTAAGTTGGGTGTTGCCCTTTTCGTTTTGTTTGTAATTACGATTTGGCCGGCTGCAATGACTTGGGTAGAATCTGTTAATCCTTGGTACTTTTTGATAGCATTTGTAATTGTGGTTATAAGACCTTTTTACAAATTTTATTTGAAGTAGTTGGATATGCTGTTTTTAGTATAATGATTTTTGAAATATTTGGGATGTGATGAGAATATTATAATAAAAGTTATGTGAAAGATAAATTATATCTGGATAAAAAATTATCATATTTTAAATGTGCTCGAATAACAATAATCACTAATGTTATACTTATACCAATTTCAGTTGTTATTGATGCAAAAAATGTTGTGATTACTACTGAGGTTTTTTGTATTTTTCTCCGAGAATATGGATATATTCCATTTTTTCTTCGACTTCTTTTTGTTGTTGTTGTTTTTCTTTATCTGTGTAATAGTTTGTTATTCCATTTTCTCTTGCTTGTGATACTTCTACCAACCTCCAAAATCTTTCTGCTTTTTTGCCGACGCATCCGGGCGAGGAAATTGTAAAAAGTAAAATTGCTGACATAATTATGGAAGTGAGTCTTTTTTTCATTTTGATATCTTGTAATTAAAATATATAAATTTAATGTAGATATGTGGAACAACCAAACTTATAAAGCTTTTTTACATTAAATAATTGTAATAGCTTGCTATTATGAGTGGGGCAGCTAACTATCGGTATCCCGTCTAAAGGGCGAAAGAAATGTAAAATGATTTCTGGATGTTGAAGTAAGTTTCTTTGAAACTTGCAACAGCCAATTGGTTCGCCAATTGACTGAGGAAGGTCCGCGCATCTCTTGGTAATTTATTATCAAGACCTTTGAATCAGCAACGAAAGTTGTACGCTGAAAAAGAACTTTTGCATTCCCGCCAGATAGTGAAATAAATATCTTGGCAAAGCGAAAGTTTTTTGAGAGGCGTGGTAAGGAAGATAGAGACGATCCGATTTAATTCGGCTGGAACGAGTCCTCCTGGTTGATGCAACTGGTAAATCCCAGGCTTAGTCAGATGTTAGCGCAAATCGTCAGAATTAGATTCTGGATTTGACAGAACGTGGCCTATGCCCC
>CAYYYV010000071.1:0-3099 GCA_964476225.1 Candidatus Woesearchaeota archaeon
CTTTTGCTAATTGAGATCCGTACTTTGCTCGAGATACTTTTTTCAAGGCTATGAGCATCATTGCTGGCTTTCTCCTGAAAAATAAATCAAAGCTGTCTCCCATTGTGTTGTTTTTGAAACTATATGTTTCAATGTATATATTAGAATGATAAATTGCTTATAAGTCTTTCTCCGAAAATTTGTCCATGTGGAGTAGATACAAATTTATGGGGCAGTGACAGGAAATTTTAAAGTGGTGACGGGATTGGTTTAGGTAAATTTAAATAACAATTTATGCTTGAGATACTATGATAGATATTAAGTTGATTCGGGAAAGTCCGGATTTGGTGAGGGAGAATATGCGGAAGAAGTTTCAGGATGATAAGCTCGGTTTGGTTGATGAGGTTATTGATTTGGATTTAAAATGGAGGAAAGAAAGAAAGAGGGCGGACGATTTGAGGAGTGCGCGGAACAAGATTAGTGGACAGATTAATCAATTGATGAAGGCTGGAAAGAAGGCGGATGTTAAGAGCTTGATTGTTGAGGCTAAGAAGATTCCTGATAAAATTTTTAAGATTGAAGAGAAGGAGAATAAATTAGGTATGAAGATTAGGGAAGTTATGATGAGGATTCCGAATATGATTTGGGATGGAATTCCTATCGGGAAGAGCGATAAGGATAATAAGGAAATTAAGAAATGGGGAAAGATTCCGAAGTTTGATTTTGATGTGAAGACTCATGTGGAGCTTGGGGAGAATCTTGGGATTGTTGATTTTGATAAGTCTGCTAAAGTTGCTGGGAAAGGGTTCTATTATCTTAAGGGTGAGCTTGCGTTGTTGAATCAGGCTTTGATTAGTTTTGGCAGAGATTTTATGGTTAAGAGGGGTTATGAATATATCGAGACTCCTTTGATGTTGAATGAGGAGGCTATTTATGCTTCGATGGATAAAGAGGCGATTGCTGAGTCTGTTTATAAGATTGAGGGTGCGGGGAAGGGTTTGATTGGGACAAGTGAGCAGTCTTTGCTTGCGTATCATGCTGGGGATACTATTCATGAATATGATTTGCCGAAGAAGTATTTTTCTTATTCGATGTGTTTTAGGCAAGAGATTGGGGCACATGGCGTGAGTGAAAAGGGGCTCTGGAGGACGCATCAGTTTAACAAGGTCGAGCAGTTTATTTTTTGTTTACCTGAAGATTCGGAAAAGATATATGATGAGTTGTTGGAGAATAGCGAGGAGATATTGCAGAAGTTGGAGTTGCCCTATAGGGTTCTTGAGTTGTGTAGTGGAGATTTGGCGGATTGGAAATACAGGAGTGCGGATCTTGAAATTTGGAGACCTACGACTAAGACTTATGGAGAGGTTGTGAGTTTGTCTAATTGTACTGAGTATCAGGCGCGAAAATTGAATATTAGATATGTTAGAAAGAATGGGAAGGAGCGGGGAGTTTTGCATACTTTGAATGATACTGCGCTTGCGACCAGCCGAATGATGGTTGCTATTATGGAGAATAATCAGCTTAAAGATGGGTCGATTAAGATACCGAAAGTTTTACAAAGTTATATGGGCGGGCTTCACACCATTGGTGTACCCCGTAAAGGGGCAAAGATTGAAATGAAGAAGTAACTCTAGTTCTGGGGAAATGGTGAGAAATGAAGATGGGAAAGAAGCTTGCAGAAAAACTAAAAGATAAATTTCATCCTAATCGGATTACTGCTTCCGGGCTTTTGTTGAGTGGGGCTTCGGTGGGCTTGATGCTTAATCCGAGTACCGCTCCTTATGGATTTGGTCTTCTTGTTGCAAGTTCTTTAACAGATGGTCTTGATGGATATTTTGCGAGACGGTGGAATCGTAAGACTAAGGTTGGGGCTATTATAGATCCGTTTGTTGATAAGGGAAGATTTTTAATTGCTATGGGGGTTGCTGCGGGTATTGAGCTCTTCAAGGGGAATTATTTTTTGTCTGCTAGCGTTTTAGCTGGTCTTGCTGTAGATGGCGTTTCTCAAAAACAGCGGGGGGATTTGGTGAACCAAGTTGAGGAAGCTTATAATGGAATTGTTTATCCTGAGAACTGTGAAAAAGACGACGAAGTTCACTCTATCAAAAGAGCTAATAATTTTGGAAAACTTAAAACTGGGATTCAAACTGGAGCAACATGGGCTTATTGGGGTTATCATGTTTTTAAGAATTATACTGGGGATGTTGATTGGTGTGAGGAAAATTTGGGTTATGTTTTGGGTGGGGCTTTAGCTGTTAGCGCGGTTCTTGGAATTGTTGGTATAGTTGGAAGAGTTAGAAATGGGAAAAAGAAATTAGAAGAAATTGTTTAGTCTCGATTACAAATTTTTACCCTCACAGATTTGGTTTCAAAATAGGTTGGGGCATGCTATACCCTCGCAAATTTAAGCGAATAGAAGCTGGGGCAAACCTTATAAATCGTCTTTAGGTTTATTTCTTATGGCAGATAATAGTGTGAGTATGCCCGCTGGGTTTGGTGGGTTGACGCGTTTTAAAGAAGAGTATAATTCTAAATTTAAATTTGGGCCGGGTGTGGTTGTTGGGATGATTATTGCGGTAATTATTCTTGTTGTTGGGCTCCGAATATTTTTTGGATAAGATGTTTGGTGGAATGAATCCTGCGAAAATGCAGGGGATGATGAAGAAGATGGGTATTTCTCAGACGGAATTGCCTGTTAAGAAAGTTATTTTTGAGATGGATGATGGGAATTTAGTTATTGAGGAGCCGAGTGTTGTTAAGATTATGATGCAAGGGCAGGAGAGTTATCAGGTGACTGGGGAGGCTGTTGAGGAATCTGCTGAGGCTTTTAGTGAAGATGATGTTAAAATTGTTGTTGAGAAAAGTGGGAAATCTCGTGATGAAGTTGTGAAGGCTTTAGAGGATAGTGATGGGGATATTGCTGAAGCTATTGTGGGATTGAAGTAGAGTGTAATAATTAATATAAAGAGTTTTTGGGTTTTTGTTTAATGGATTATAAGCTTGATTTTATGGAGGCGAAATATCATTTGGCTGTTGCTGAAAGGATGCTTGAGGGATATAGGGAGTATCCTGAGAAGAGATTTTTGGTTGGGGTGATAAATGAGGGGGCTAAGGCGGCTT
>CAYYYV010000072.1:0-3006 GCA_964476225.1 Candidatus Woesearchaeota archaeon
CCAAGCGAAAAAAGAAGCACAAGTAATCCAGCAATTATAACACCAGCCGCAATAGTCACAAAACTTTTCAATCTATCTAACCCCATTATCCAAGCCACTATTGTTCCCGTCCACGCACCCGTACCAGGCAAAGGGACCGCCACAAAGAACATTAAAGCAAAATAACCCCATCTATCCATTCCCCTTCCAACCTTATCCACCTTCCTCTGCATCCTCCCCAGAGCACGACCGACAACAGAGCGATACCATTTCATCCCCATAAACATCTCATGAAAAAAATCAAAAAACATAAAGACAAACAATATAAGCAAAACATTCAAAATCAACACCACCAAAAAATAAGGCCAAATAGAAACACCATGTCGAACAGTATATTCAACAATCACCGGAAGCCCACCCCTCAATTCAAAAACAGGCAACACCGTCAACAGCAATCCTATCAAAATTTGTATATCCATTATTCCTTTCTGCCAAAATCTTCAACACTCTTAAGTATAAATTTCTCAACAGAACTCACATCATTACAGGTCTCAGCATAAATTGTATAACATTCAGGATTGTCAACATCTTGAATCACCGCAGGCTCACCAATATCCACAATAACAACAGTTCTATCATCAACATTATCACACAATGCATATCTTCTACCACTCTCATTGGCAACATTCTCATCTATAGACCCAGTTTCAAGCGGACCAACACCAACACCCCGTTTCAAAAAAGACCCAAGGTCAAGCATCACCCTCGACAACTCACCCCTACACGCATCAATCGCAGGAGACATGGAAACAATCCCCCCATACTTAAATTTGTCAAAAGTTCCCTCGGTCTTCACATCATTTTCCCGAGGATCTCCTCTCAAGTAAACATTAAAAATCAAATTAGCCCCATCAAGCGCCCCAAATTGCCCATGATAAATAGTCCCAGTTGGTTCAGCATATTCCTCAATTACCCAATTAACTCCACCATATTCAAAAGTTTTAGCCCCCTCAACACCAAAATATGAAATCAAAACCGCCGCAAGAATAACACCAGCTATAATAAAAAACCAAAGCAACTGCCGCTCTTCACTTTTCACAACCGACTTCTTTGGCAACTCGCCCTCAGCTTTCAATTCTTCCCGCTCATCCTCAGCCAATGCAACTTTCTTTTTTTTAGTATTTTTTTTAGCCTTCGCCATTATATTATCTGTAAAACTTTATATAAAAATGCATCGGTAGCCGAACAAGTCTCGTCGTACTCCAAACACCCAACTCCAAACACCCAACTAGCATCTCCTTAAGAGATGCTCAATACTTTATATAAAAATGCATCGGTCGCATTCAAAGAATCACCGACGATAAAAATACAATTATTATTTTGATACACTTCACTCGAGTTCCCACTCTCAAAAATTATTATATTGCTATCACAATCTTTCACAGGCAAATCCCCTTCACAATCACCATTCCACAAACCATCGTCGTCACTCCCAACTCCCAACTCCCAACTCCCATCTGAATCTTGCCGAAGACAAGATTCTTGATACCTCAATATATATTTCCCCATATTATTCAAAACTTCAGAAACACCCTCATTAGGATTAACAAAATACAAAGGCTTCCCAACATATTGCTCCAAACCAATCGATATATTCACATCAACATCCGAAACTTCTGAAGGCAAATTCTTAAACCCAAAAACAGTATCATCAATTTGTGTAACCCAAATCCCATTCTGTTTAAAAAAATCAATACCCATTTCATTAACTTTAGAAACATCTTTATCACCATCACCACTAAACAAAGAATAGCCCAACGGAGCAATAATCAACAATCCAATTAACACCACCCCAATAATTATCTGATTCTTCTTTTTCTTCTTATCAATCTCCGCCTGCGTCTGAATTTTTCTCATAGTATAAATTTCGGAGATAAAGTTTTTAAACTTGTCGAGAAGATTCCGTTTTGTTAAGTTTGTGACACAAACTTTGACAGATAAATATCATAAAAGCCATTTAAATAAATATCGAGACCCTCGTCCCAAAAAATCCGTGTAAATCTTGTCCCAATCCGTGCCAATTATTCCCCAACAGCTAACTCTTGTAAACATTTCTCCGATGCCCAACCTCAACAACCAAAATAACAAGTCTCTCCTTCTGAATATTCAATATCAACCTATAATCCCCAACCCTCAATCTAAAATACTTAGAACCAACAAGCCTCTTAACAAATGAAAACGGACGAAATTTAATCCTCTCAATAACAGAACCAATTCTATTCTTAACTTCTAAAGGAAGTCTAGAAAGTTGCCTCTTTGCCAAATTGCTAAAAATGATTTCATACATGAATGTTTAACTCCTTCTTGACATCTTCCCACTTAATTACATCACCACGAGCTATCTCAGCCTCAGCAATCTTAATGTTTTCCTTGGTCTCCTCACTCAACTCCATTCTATCCTCAACCAAATCCCAGATAACATTTTCATAACTTTCCATAGCACCAATTTTCAACTCCTTAAGTTTCTTCAAAAGATCCCCACTAACCTGAATTGTTGTAACCATATCAATTATATAACTCTCTATAGTTTATAAACATTTCTCAAGTCGCCCAAGCCAGTCTACAGCCTCAGCGTTCTACAGCTTCAGCGTTCTAATCTCTACAGGCGAAGCCGTTCTAATCTCTACATCCAAAGGCGTTCTAGAAAGGGGGCGGGCTTTAAAACCAAATAAAAAAAGCCCGTCCCCTTTCAGGGGCGGGCGAGTAAAAATAAAAAATAAATTTTTCTTTATATCGTTTTAACTTATGCAACAACTAATGTAGCTTCTGTAGCGGATGTACCCTTGTAATTTTTACCGACAGTTGTATCAACGTCGTTATTTAACAAGTAAGTAACAGCCTTCTCAGTATCAGCAGCATTGTAACCAGCAACTAAAAGAGCAGTCTTTCCAGATCTCGCAAAAGATTGGATCAAAAACTCACCAGCAGCAACACCCGTAGCGGATGTAAATGCAGCTTCTCTATAAG
>CAYYYV010000073.1:0-2989 GCA_964476225.1 Candidatus Woesearchaeota archaeon
CAACCCTATTTTATAAATCTACTTCCCACAACAAGTCTTATCCCCACACCGCCGATGATACGCCTGACACTCACTACATTTTCCATGCCTCTCACAATCCCAAGTACACGGACAATCAGAATTCTCAACCTCACCCATTTTCCAACAAATACCCATCCCCAACATCCTTAACCCTCCAACCAAGCTTAGACAACTTATCCCGCAACAAATCACTCTTCCCAAAATCCTTCTCCTTCCGAGCAACTTCCCTTTCTTCAGCAATAACACGAATATCCTCAGGAACCTCAACAACTTCCTCCTCCAACAACCCCAAACCAAAAACCTTATCCATTTTCTTAATCGTCCCAATCTTCCCCTCAGCCTTCTCGTCCCGAACCAACTTCCACAAAACAGCCAAAGCCCCAGGCATATCCAAATCATCATTAATCCTTTCCTCAAACTCTTTCAAATATTTTTTATTAATCCCACGAACATTAGCAATCCCAGAAACAACATTCTTAAGTCTCCTATAAGAACTCACTGCCGAAGCAATCGCATCCTCACTCCAAACCAACGGCTTCCTATACTTCGCCGAATAAGTAAAATACCGATAAGCCAAAGGATTAATTCCATCTTTCTCCAACTCACTAACGCTCTTAATTTTTCCAGTAGATTTACTCATCTTCTTCCCGCCTTTAAAATTCAAAAACGCCCCATGCATCCAATATTTAACCCAAGGCGATTTCCCAAAAGCACATTCCGACTGCGCAATTTCATTCTCATGATGAACGCTAGCCAAGTCCTCGCCTCCCGTATGAATATCAAATTGTTTCCCCAAATATTTCGAACTCATAGCCGAACATTCAATGTGCCATCCCGGAAAACCAAGTCCCCAAGGAGAATCCCATTCCTGCTGTCTTTTGCCAGGCGTCCCAGAAAATTTCCACAAAGCAAAATCCGTCTTATTCTTTTTCTCTCTAACACAAATTCTAGCCCCAGCTTGCAATCCCTCAACTTTCTTATTCGACAACTTCCCATAATCCGCAAACTTAGAACTATCAAAATAAATCCCATCCGAAGTTTCATAAGTATAACCTTTCTTCTCCAAAATCTTAACCATCTCAATCTGTTCCTTAATATGCTCCGTCGCCCAAGCCCACTTAAATGGTTCAATCAAATTCAATTTCTCAAAATCTTTCTGAAACGCATCAAAATAAAAATGAGAAATTTCCAAAGCGGTCTTCCCTTCTTTCGCCGCCTCTTTCTCAACCTTATCTTCCCCATCGTCAGCATCCGAAGTCAAATGCCCAACATCAGTAACATTAATAACATGTTTAACATCAAATCCATTATACATCAAAACCCTTTTCAAAACATCAGCAAAAATAAAACTCCGAAAATTTCCAACATGCGCATACCAATAAACCGTCGGTCCACAACTATACATCCCAACCTTACCTTCTTTCAAAGGCACAAATTCTTCCTTTTTCCGCGTCATTGTATTATATAATTTTACCATATTTATCATAAAGAACCTTCATTAATAAAAGTTTACAAATCTAAAACTTTCCAATTGCCACATCCAAGATTAATAACTTTTGTCTTTCCAACCATTCTCTCTCCAGCCCCCTCATGAATATGTCCACAAATAGCGTATCTTGGCTGTTTTCTTTTTATATAATTAAGCAAATATTTACTTCCAGCTTTTTTATTCTGCCAATCTTTCGGAGCGCTAGGAAAATTAACCTTATCTAATACCCCATATGGAGGATTGTGTGTTAAAATTATATCAACTTTCTTTAATTTACCAAACCATTTTTTTGCTTTCAAGTCACCTTTCACAGAAGACAATAAACTTTCATCGTCATTTTTTTCAAATCTTTCTACCCAATCAGTTTCCACAAAATAAGAATATCCAGCAATTGAAAATTTAGCATTAGATTTCTTTTTACCACCAATATTCAAAATACCTTTCATAGATTTAAGTTTCTTACCAAGGAAAGGAAGCTTTATTTTAATTTCTTTAGAAAGTTCCTTGGTCTTTTTATCACCTGATTCAACATTCCCATATACAAGATAGATTGGAGCAGTCTTTCTCAACCTCTCTAATATCTTAATCGTAGAATCGTATGCCTGTATAAAAGCATTCTTTTTTTGTAGAGGAGTCCATACTCTTTCTTCTATTCCCCCTTTTTTCCGATTAACGTTTTCAAAACACATTTTTCTCATTAAATCAGCCTTTCCCAAATCACCAGTAAGAATAATTAAATCAATATCTTTTTCAGGTAAACCTTTCGGTATTTTACCATGCAAATCACCAATAGCCAAAATCTTCATATTACAATATCCAAAAACAATTATTTAAATCTAAGCCAAAACTTCAACATCAAAAAAGTCTGTAGCATAAGGAACATTATCCATCGTCACATCAATATGAAACCGCACAGTACACAAAGGAGACGACTCAGGAATCATAAATCTTACAATACCATAATAGTCTTCCCCGGGACTAATAGTTATATCATCAGACCTTCCAGTAGTAATCCAACTCTCAATACTCCTTTCATCAATCCCGCACTTCTGTCGAACGTCAGGATCACTAACAGTCACATCATAACGAAATCTCCCAGCTTCAGCAGTTCCCTTATTCAAATTACTAATTCCAAACGCAATCCCCCAATCCTCATTCTGTTCAATCTTCGCAATCTGATTAGACAAATAAATAACCGTCCTTTTATCCTCAGTAAACAATTGATTAATCTGATCCTTCACCTGGTCATTCATCTGCAAAACATTCTCACTAGACCCAGTAAAAATATTCTTAATCAAAACCATCCCAAGAATCAACATAGACATAGCCAGAACAATAATCACAATCGTCCCAATCGACAACTCAATCGCACCCTTTTTCATAATTCAATATACATTCTTTTATTTATAAAAGTATGGGGCTGAGGAGAATCGAACTCCCTACACCACGGTCTTCAGCCGTGTGCTCTCCCAATGAGCT
>CAYYYV010000074.1:0-2950 GCA_964476225.1 Candidatus Woesearchaeota archaeon
TTGATTGAATAATGGCGTGGGCGTATAGCTTAAAAAGTCATTAATTCTTTGATAATTGTAAGTCTGTGTCGCATAAAGTAACATTGCACCCATTTGGTGTACCTCTGTTGAGGCAAAATGTTTCATGAATGCGACTTGGCTGAAGCCTGTATCGCATAAAGTAGCAATCAAGTTGCTTCATGAATGCGACTTGGCTGAAGCCTGTATCGCATAAAGGTATTGCACCGGTCTAGAACACCGGGCCCTTACGGGCATCCCCGTTCGATTCGGGGTACAGGCGTAGAGACCCCTCATGAACGGACCCGTTCGATTCCGTTGCCGATTTATATTTCTTTGAGATAAATCGACACGAAAAGATTGTAAACAATCTTTAGGGGTACGGGCGTTGGGTTTATATATGTAAATTGTTTGTTTGTTTTATGGATAAGGAAAATTTAGAGTTGGCTGAGGAGCATATTAAGTTGGCTGAGGGATTGGTTGAGAAAGAAGCGATTGATGTCGAGGGTGAGAAGCGTGAGCTTTTGAAGAAAAGTGTTTTTGATTTGGAAAAGGCTGAGGCTGAGTTGGCTGCGGGGAAGGATTAATTGTTTTTTAAATTTAAATCTTCTTCAAATTCTACCCCATAATTTTTTAGCATAGTTTTAAGATCGTTATTCTCTTCTTTGATGATTTCTATCGTATCTTGGAGTACTGAGAAATCATGTTCATTTTTTGCTCGGATATACTCTTTTGAAATGATGTGTCCAGTTTGGTAAATGGCAGGCAGTAAAAGAGTTAGTATTGTTAAAACTAATATTTGTTTATTTGGAAATTGATTACTTATTAATAAAGCTGAAATCGTGCAAAATAGCGCTACGAGAATTATGCTTATTTCTATTTTGTATTCTTCTATATTCATGCTAATTTCTACTTCTCAATCTCTTCAATGCGGCCTTACCTTTTTTGTATGCAGAACTTGATGAGCTTCTTTTTTTAATAGTCACCTTCTTTTTTGCTGGGCTCTTTTTTCTTTCCACCATTATTATGTTAGGGAATTGATATTTAAATACTTGACTAAAATAAAAATCATGGGATTAGTTTCCTATTCCCATGGTGTTATACTATATATTTTAATCTAGCTTTCCGTTGAGTACTCTTACATCTGGGCTCCATAAATCTACTTTGTCTCCTTTAAACCTGACTCCTCTGGCAACTTTTTGGATTAGTTCTCTTCTGGCTTTGTCCATGTAAAATTCCATGAATTTTTCGGGTTGTTCACGTTTTAGGATTTTCCAAAATAAGCCTTGTATATTTGGATAAGGGAATTTTGTGAGGACGATTGAGTTGCATTTGTCTCCGGCGAAGTCTACTCCTCGGGAACATTTTGTTGTGAATAGTATGTCTTCTTCGCCTGATGTGAAATCGTCTACTGCGGTGTTTCCTCGGGATTGCATTTCTCTTAATCTTTCTTTTGTGATTAGGTTATCTAATAATAGTTTTTGATTTTCTTCTTCGGATGGTAAATCTTTGAAGGCTGATACGTGGACTAGCGTCGGTGGTTTTGCGTTTGCCATGCACATGTCTAGGATTTTTAGATATTGGTTTCGGGTTATTGTTCCGCTTTTGAAATTTGCGAAGGAGCAGTTTCTTTCTAGTCCGGTTCGTTGTTTGTTTATTTTGCCTGGCATTTCTGTTTCGGCTTCTATTATTTTGAAGTTGTCTAATCCAAAAACGTCTTTTAGGACTTGTTCGGAATGTAGGGTTCCGCTCATCATGACCAGGACGTTGTTTTGTTCGATTAATTCTTTTAGTTTTTGGGCGAGGTTGATTGAGATTAGGTTTACCATTGTTGGTTGTTGGTTATTGGTTATTGGTTGTTTGTTAAAGAGACGCGATTGGGAATAGTTTGAATCTATTTGTTCGATTGAGATGTAAGTTTCGTCTAATAGGTTTTCGAAGTATCTTGCTGTTTCTACGAGGGTGTTGTAATAATTGTTTTCTTCGTCTTCTGCGATGTTTGGGTTTTCTATCGCTATTTCTAGAATTTTTGATATCGATGAATCTTTTAGTTTTTGAATGTCTGTTAGGGGCGGTGAGAATAATATGTCGTTTACTTTGTGGATTATTTTTTTGAGTGCGGTTCTTTTTTCTTGGTCTTTTGGGGTTAAATTTGAGAGTGCGGATTGGAGTCTGTTTAAATTTATTTTTCTTTCGCTTGAAAATGAATCTAGGAATTCGTCGCATTCGTCGATAATATCTATGTCTGTTTTTGGTTTTCTGCCCATCATTGATTCTATTTGATATTTCATTGAGTTGAAAATTAGGACGTCGGCTTTTGCGTATGCTTCGTATTGGTCGTTGTAGGGGCAGCCTTTTTTTCTTTGGAAGAGTGCAAATTCTTTTCCACAGATTGCATCGTATTTTATTTTTTTAATTTCTTCTCCCATTCCTTTTGGATTTATTTCTGCTGGCATGATTGGAGACCAGTAGGGACAGCATGGGGCGATGTTCATTCGTCTGATGTCTGACGCTGTTGAAAAATCTTCTCTGTCTACTTCGGGATTTAATTCTATATATTTTAAAAGTTGTTCTGTGTTTTTTTCTCGGATTTCTATTGTGCAGGGCAGATTCGTAGAATCTGCAGTTTGGAGTCCGGAGTCTGGAGTCTGGAGTTGTTGAGCGAATGGGCATCTGAAGTTATTTCTACCTTTGATTATTGCTATGTTTAGTGGTTTTTTGTCTTGTTTCAGGATAAACATTTTTTTTGTGTAATCTTTTTCGTATTGTTCTTGGAGAGATTTAATTGGGACTACGATTGATGTTTTTTTGAAATGTCTTGCGAGGTTTAATGCGATTGCTGATTTTCCGGTTCCGCAAACTCCTTTGATTAATATCATTTTGTTTCCGTTGTTTATTGCGTCTAGAATTTCTTTGACTACGTCAGCTTGGGTTTTTCCGTTTGAGAATTTTA
>CAYYYV010000075.1:0-2749 GCA_964476225.1 Candidatus Woesearchaeota archaeon
GAAATTTCTTAAAATTGTACATGAATATCACAAAATTCCTGGACGCCCCCAACCGGGGGCTACTGGAGAGTGTCGGCATTTCATGGGTGCTGGGATCCTTTTTCGTTTAGTTTAGATATTATTGGTGAGTGTGGGATGGAAGGACTTTTTAAGGGTTGTCGGTCTACTTTGGGGTGACAGAGGGTAAAAGTATCACGATACTTTAATCGTTAGATTTATTAAAACAATACTATTAGTAAGATTAATGGCATCTAAAGGGTACACTTCGGTATGGGCACCTCAGCAATTTTATTATATGTGTCATATTGACAATCTCAAAAGTGTTTTGGAACATGGAATTTTATCACATAATGAGGTTGTTAAAAAAGGAATTAACGTAAAGATGATATCTGATAAGAATATAGTAGGAAATAGAAAAGAAATATTTGTTGATGACAAGAGTCTTTGGGATTATTCAAATGTTTATTTTAGGGTAAAAAACGCTATGCATTATCGGGTGATGAAAACAATAGGTGCGGAGAATGTAGTTATCCTCTGCTTAAAAAAAGATATTTTGAATTTACCCGGGGCTAAGATTTCAAATGGAAATGCTGCAAGTTCTGGGACCAAGTTTTTTGATCCGAAAGATGTCTATAATGTGCTGAGAGAAATTAATAAAAGTATGAAGTTGGAATGGTGGAATAAAGGAGATGAATCTAAAAGGCAAATAATGGCCGAATGTTTGGTCCCTGATGTCATCCCTCCAAGTTATATAACAAGAGTTATTCTTTTGGATCAAGACTTAAGAGAGAAAGTCCAAAGTGAAATGGGTACTGAATTAACTAGGAATAGCATCTCTTTAATCCCGCAAAAAGATTTTTTTAATTTTCCAATAGAAAGAATAAAAATAACAGATTCCCTTGAACTTATTGAGGGAGATATGTTTTTTTCAGACTGTCAGACCCTTACGGTGAGCGTTAATACTGAGGGTGTTATGGGAAAGGGGCTAGCTTCTACGGTTAAATATATTGTTCCCGATGTTTATGTAAAATATCAAGCGACCCTAAGAACAAAAGAGTTAAAGATGGGAAAGCCTTATTATTATAAAAGAGGGGAAAGTATAAGAGAGGTCCTTGGTGAAGATGAATATTTTTTAGAAGGGGAAAATCCTACCTCCTTCCTAATATTCGCCACGAAAAATGAATGGAGAAAACCTTCTGACTTCAATGGAATGGAAGAAGGACTCAAGTACCTGTTGGCCAATTATAAAAAATGGGAAATAGAATCTCTTGCTTTTCCTGCTCTTGGGTGTGGTCTTGGCTGGCTTTCATGGGAGAAAGTTGGACCCATGATGATTAAATATCTGAGTCAAATGGATATCCCTGTAGAGATATATTTACCTAGAGAAGGAAGAATTCCAGCAGAGCAAAAAACAAAGGAATTTTTATTAAAGGAAATTGTTCAGAGAAAATTATAGTCTTAGTCCTTATATAAAAACATCAAAACAGGCATCAAAGTCTTATCCTTAATAATTTTCTTTATAGCCTCAACCATTTCTTCTTCAGTCCTTCCAAAAATCATTTCATAAGAGAACTTAGAACGCTTTTCTTTTAATTGCTGAAATTCATTCAAGAATTCTGTTTTGAGTTTGATGGTGTTCCATGCCTGGTTGCTTTCGCTGTAATGAACACGACCTTTTACGTTGACTATTTTCCTTGGTGCGAGCGGTTGCCTGCCTTGGGGTGTTTTTGCCATGATGGATCTCTGCCACTCCACATACAAAGATTTATATATAATGTGCCCGTATAAAATTCATGACATATACCGAAGTAAAAACAAAGAATAGTAAAAAGTATTATTACAGAGTTAGAAGTATTAGGGAAGGAGTAAAATTCAAAAAAGAAAGAATATATCTGGGAGTTAATTTAACAAAGGTGAAATTAATTGAAAAAGAAAAATGTGCAGACAAAAAATTAATAGAAAGTAAGATCCAGAAAAGTTTGGTAAAAATTAAGCCAAAAATTATTTCTGTATTTAAAAAAAATAAAATAAAAAGGGCGGGAATCTTTGGAAGTTATGCCAGGGGCGATTATAGGAAGAATAGCGATATAGATATATTAATTGAACCAACTAAAAATATGGGATTTGGATTTTCCAAAATAGAAATGGAGTTGGAAAAAGCACTTAATATAAAAGTTGATTTAGTTAGTTATAATGGAATAAGTCCGCATCTTAGAAATGATATTTTAAATCAAGAGGTAAAAATAATATGAACAACAAAGATGACTTAGTTTTTATAAAACATATTTTAGAAAGTATAGAAGCTATAGGAGAATTTTCCAAGGGGATGGATAGAAAAGAGTTGGCCTCAAGTAGATTAAAGCAAAGTGCCATAGTCAGGGAGATTGAGATTGTGGGAGAAGCTGTAAAAAATGTATCTATGGGTTTGAAAAATAAAAACAAGGATGTTGAATGGAAAGCAATTGCTGGAACAAGAGATAAAATGATTCATCATTATTTTGGAGTTGATTTGGATATTATATTTTTTATAGCAAAAAAAGAAATACCGGTTCTCAAAAAGCAAATGTTGAGAATCGAAAAGAGTTTAGAGAATTCTAAAAATTAAATTAATTTTGGAAGGGTTCGTAAATAAAAAGCTCATTGTATAAATGTTGTATATTGCTGAGCACCCATGGAATGCCGACTGTTTATGGAACGCCCCAACCGCCCACGACCCCACTCGAGCATCCTCAAGTGATGTCATTTTAGT
>CAYYYV010000076.1:0-2680 GCA_964476225.1 Candidatus Woesearchaeota archaeon
ATGTAAAATGATTGTAGCAATAGAAATTTTAAAAGTAGTATTCTTGTTTATAACGGTACTTCTTACCACCCATCACACAATAGCTCTCTTTGCTAAAAAAGAAATCTTGGCAAAAAATATAGTCTGTCAAGCAATCGGCATAACGGGATTTATTTACCTGCATTTTATTATGTAAATATAATAGGAGAAAATATGGGACGTTTTAGTTATTTATGCAAAGAATGCGGAGAGCCCGTTAATTCGGATAGCTTTTCCGGAGAGCATTGTACGATCTACCTTCTTAAAGACGGCAAGGTTGTAGAGCAAATGACCGGGCAATACAACAGTTACGGAGCAGTTTTTAAAGAAAAATCTTTGGAAAGCATCGAATGGAAAACGGACGAGTGGATGAATCTGAATGAACTTCACTTTAATAACAATAAGGGTGATGGCTTTGCTGTTATTCATAGTGATTGCCAATGCGGCAATATTCCAACAACAATATCCGATGATGATCCTGAACAGGGATGGGGAAAATATGTTCATTCTATAAGGACTCCGAAAGCTAAAGAGACTGGTTTACATTAATGCTTCAAACTGGACATATAGTACAGTTTCCGGCGGTAATATAAACTAAAATATTTTTTTCTTGACAAAAAAAGCATTGTTGTCCGTGTTGCTTATATGAAGATTCTCACAAGACAAGAGTGGAACGCAATCCAGGAACAGTATCCTTACGCACACAAACATATGTACCTTCATTTCGAAAGGATCGGACGAGATCAAAAACTAATTGGTTATCCCGAAAACGATAGAGATCTATATGATTTCTTTGATGATAACGGGATATATATTTACCCAACATGGTTTGGCTATAATATCGATGATGATGATCAGGATGACTTCTTAAGAGTCTTTCCTATGATCAAAGGAACTGAAGATAAAGTGGCTCGTGTGGAGGTTGAGAAATCGGCCTTCATGCGAGCCTTTGAACTTTTAAACAAAGAATTAGGGGGATTATGAAACCGGAAGACATTAAATTAAGCGAAAGATTAAAGAACGTGTCAGACGGAGTTGTTGATCTGTATGGCGACGTCGAGTCGCAAAGATTAGTAGCTAAACATTTTAATATAACAAGATCAGCTGTGCAGAGAATATTGGCTGCCAATGGAAAGGCTGTTCTTCCATTTGAAAAAAAAAGAGACAGTGAAATATCGGGGTTAGATAACGAAAATAATAGCGAACAAGCTTGCAAGGAACCAAAACCGGATTCTGAAGAAAAGATTATTTCAAGCAGCAAAAAAACACCCCTCTGGGCTGAAGGGCGGGACTCTGCAACAGGAACCATAATAACCGCCAGAAAACCGAAAACATTAGAAGATGCTACCAAGATGTTTAAGGTAGATATGGATATCTGGACAGCGGAAAGAATGGTCATTAACTCATGGGATGTGACTAACAAAAAGGGGAAATCCTTTACCAACTACCAGGTAAAAGTCTGGTTTAAGAAGAAGGTTGATGAAATTAATCCAAAAGAACTGGCAGATATGTTTATAGAACAATTATCCGGCCATAATCCATTTAAATACAAAGATATCACCTTTAAAGAATCACCGGAAAATAATCTGCTGGAAATTACTAATTTCGATCTACACTTAGGAAGGCTGGGATGGCATCAGGAATCCGGAGAGAACTATGATATTAAAATAGCAGAAACAAGATTTATGGATTCAATTTCAGATTTACTTAAGAAAGCAAAACCTTTTAGTTATTCCAGGATATTATTTCCGGTTGGCAATGACTTTTTTAATGCCGACACAACGGAGGACACAACTACTCTCGGGACTAAGGTCGACTCAGATGTTCGCTGGAAAAAAAGAACTTCAGTAGGGAACGCTCTCCTGGTTGCCGGAATAGATATGTTGAGGCAAACAGCTCCGGTAGACGTGAAGATAATCAGCGGAAATCATGATTGGATGACTATGTTTATGTCCGGAGAATATTTAACTGCCTGGTACAGAAATTGTAAAAACATTAACATAGATAATAGTCCGAAACAAAGAAAGTATTATTATTGGAATAATGTATTATTAGGATTTACTCATGGTAATAAGGAAAAGCCGGTAGATCTATTTGCTATCATGGCTCAGGAGCAAAGAACCAATTGGGCTAAGACAAAATTCCGGGAATGGCACATCGGGCATATTCATCATGAAAAAGCCATTGACTACAAAGGGGTGGTTGTGAGATGGTTGAAATCGCTGGCTGCTGCAGATGAATGGACTTATGGAAAGGGTTTTGTTGGATCTATTAAAGGAAGCGAGGCTTTTCTCTGGAATGAAAAACAGGGATTGATAGCTAATTTTCATAGTAATATTATTATATAGTTAAGTGACATTTAACAAATTATGCAGTTTATGGAAGGTGTGATTTAGTAGATGGAAAAAAGAAGAATTATATTATTAAAAGATATTAATGTCGCACCTTGTCCTAAATGCGGTAAAATACACAAGATAACGTATCCGTCCGTAACGAAGGCTGATGGGACTAAGATAATAAACAAGGAAACTGCAGTAGTTACTTGCGATGACGGCATAGCGTATCTTGTTGGATTGAATGGGAAGCTAAAGCCGGAAATTTGGAAGGGAGAATAAAATGAGGAAAGTTAAAAACAAGAAAGATATGTATATCCGATGTTATG
>CAYYYV010000077.1:0-2673 GCA_964476225.1 Candidatus Woesearchaeota archaeon
GGGTTGTTTTATTCGGCTTTGGTTGTGATTGGTCTTATTGTTGGGTTTATGAATGTTGGGGATAAGGATTCGAAGACTTTTTTGATGGCGAGTCTTTCGTTGGTTATTGTTGGAGCGTTGGGAATGGAGCCCTTGAAATATATAGCTTTGAATAATTATGTCGTGACTTCTTTGAGAAATGTTTTGGGATCTTTGCTTGTTTTGTTTGTGCCGGCTACTATTATTGTTGCGTTAAAGACGGTGTTTGCGATGGCGAAAATTTGACGGCGTCAAATTTAGAGGGTAGATGATAGAACGCTTCGCTGTAGAACGGAAGCTTTGCTTCCTGTAGAATGACTTGGGTGGATAAGATTTAGCGGAATTAAATTGGAAAGAGGAGGTAAAAAATGATGAATAAATTAACTGCGGTGCTTGTAATAATAGTTGGTGTTTTGCTGGTTCTTCCACTTTTGGGAATTACTGCTTTGGGGAGTATATCTGCATGGGCTGTTGCTATTATCGTATTGGTTATAGGTGTAATGGGTTTACTTGAGAAACCAGCTATGTAAATTTCAGTATATCTTGTAGGTTGATGATTCTCATGTCGTCTCTTGCTAGACCGAAACAGGCTGTGTTGACCCACATTTGGATTTGAGGAAAATTCTCGAATTCGTTTGTGTTGATATTGTTTGATTCAAATACGTATACTTTTTTATTTTTTTTCTCTATTTTTTCTTTTATTTTGTGGATTGATTTTTGATGTTGGCCGTGCTTGGTTGAAACTATTAGCCCTATATTATTAGCCATTAGAAATTTTTTCTGTTTTGTTAGGGTTTTTTTGTTATGCTCGTTTATTTGTTTTTGGTTTATTTTGTTTAATGTGTTTGTTGTGAAAACGTAGATTTCTTTTTGGAGTTGAATTGCGTTGTTCATTGCGTGGAAAGTGCCGTCTGTTATTAATAGGAATGTGTCGGCTGATTTATCTAAAGCTGAGGAATTACAGCCTAAGACGTGTCCTTTGTGGTATGCGCCTTGTTTGATTATTACTTTCTTGCCTTTTGATTCTAAATAGGATTTTACTTTTGGAATTAGATCTATATATTGGATAGTGGCTGCTAACGCGATTGTTTTTCCTTTTAAGGAGTCTAATAATTCATATTTGATTTCTGAATTTTTGAACTTTCGTTTTGTCTCTATGAATAAGGTCTTTTGGGATGCTGGTGCGGCAATTTGCTGGTGCGGTAATTTGCTGATGCGGCGATTGGGTTTTGCTTTTGTGGATTGTGTCTTCATATATATGGGATAAGAATTTGGGTTTTTAAGGATTTAGAACCGTTCTATTTCGTCTCTTCTTGGAGATTCTACAACTTCAACATCGCCTTTTTGGATGTCGAAAACTTTTGAAGGAGTTGCGATTACTGTGTTTTCTCCGAAGCCTGCGATTTTTCCTTCGAGTGCTTCGACTGTTTTCTTAATCTTAGAGATTGCTCTTTTTAGCTCAATCACGTCTTTTGACTTTAGAGTTTTAATATCTATAACTGCGATTGTGTAACCTTCTCTTAGCGCGTTGAGGATTGGGTTGATGTCTTCGTAAACTTTTAGAACGAATGTTTTGATTAGGACTTTCGAGTCTGATTTCTCCTGTTCTGAATCTATTGTGATGAATTCTGTGGAGTAGTCGTCATCTCTTCCCAACATTCTTTTGAATCTGTCAAATACCATATCTATATTTTATCATGTCAGTATTTAAATATTTATGTAGTGAAGTAGGAGATTAATTTATCGAGGAGGATTTATCCTTGGATCTTTTTCATCACTTCTTCTCGGACAGCTTCGATTTTTTCAGAGAACTCTTTTTCTTGCTCGTCGATAGTTTTCATTCTTGTATCGATTAATTTTTTCTTATTCTTCATATCTTCAAGAATTGCTTCTTTTGTTGTTTTGATTACAACTTGGTTTCCGATTATTCTAGAAACTTCGCCTTCGGTTTTTTCAACTTCCCTGATAATTAAATCTGTTTCATTAGATTCCATGGAAAATGCGTTCTTTTGCATAAGAAGCTGCTGGAATGCTTGTTCCATCATTTGAAGTTCTTGGATTTTTCTTTGAGTTTCTTCGTCTAGGTTTGCTAATGGATTTGTTGATGCATTATTTTCTTCTGCCATTTTTTAGTTTGAGCTTACTGTTTTCATTTTATTTCGTGGTTTGTAAAAAATTCTTGAGCCGCATTCTGGACAGACGAATCGTTTTTTTAGGTCATCCGACTTTATTTTATCTCCGCAATGAAAACACTTGTATCCTGCCATGTTAATTTTTAATTCCTTGAGTTTTTAAGCTTTGTCTTACTCTAGGTGATATGTTCCTCCTGCGAATTTTTTTCCACACTTTGAACATAACCATATCGATCGTGCTTGTCTTTTCGCTCTACCTTTACAGAATGGGCAATCTTGTTTCGTTCTCTGTTTTGCTTCTACCGCTATAAGTTTGTTCTTTACCCTTCCGTATCCTGCGCCGAATCTTCCTGCGCTTCCGATTTTTTTTCTTTTTACTGCCATTTTGTTGGTTTTTGGTCGTTAGTTTTTGGTTTTTGATTAACCATTTTATCCAGAGGATAAAATGGGGCCACGCGGATTTGAACCGCGGTCGCGAAGTCCCAAACCTCGAATCATACCAGGCTAGACCATGGCCCCATGA
>CAYYYV010000078.1:0-2654 GCA_964476225.1 Candidatus Woesearchaeota archaeon
ACTTAGCCTTAAGTTCCACGAATTGACATGGGACTTGAGCTGTGTGAACATGGAATACCGGTGTATACCCTTTAGCAATAACAGTTGGATGATTGATAACCGCAATTTGCGCCTCAAACTCTTCAACTATTGGTGCAGGATTAACAGCATCGCAAATAACGTCGCCTCGAGCCATGTCTTTCTTACCAACACCTCGGATGTTGATACCGACATTGTCTCCAGCTTCGCCTTCCTTTAACTGCTCGTGATGAGCTTCAATACTTCGAACCTCACCCTCAATTCCAGTTCCAGATCTTCCTGGTACTACAATAACCTTTTGACCGACTTTCATAATTCCAGTTTCAATCTTTCCTACAGGAACAGTACCAATACCAGTAATATCATAAACATCCTGGATAGGCATTCGTAATGGTAATCCCGTTGGTTTCTCTGGTGCAGGGAACTTATCAATCTGTTCTAAAACAGTTGGTCCTTTGTACCATGCCATCTTGTCGGATTTGTTCGCCATGTTATCGCCCATAAGAGCGGAACCAGCAATAAACGTAGTCTCTTCAGGTTTGTATCCAGCTTGCTTAATAACAACCTTCACATCCTCAACAGCCTTATTGTACTTAGCCTCGTCATAGTCAACAACGTCCATCTTATTAATAATAACTGCAAGTGATTTCACACCCATAGTTCGAAGTAACCAAACGTGCTCTTTTGTCTGAGGTTGTACACCGTCTTCACATCCAACAACTAAGAAAGCCGCGTCCGCTTGAGAAGCACCAGTGATCATGTTCTTAACAAAATCCTTATGCCCCGGAGCGTCAATAACAGTAACTTCAAAATTCTGAGTCATAAGCTTCTTATAAGACAAGTTAATAGTAACTCCTCTCTCTCGCTCTTCCTTCAGATTATCCATTACATACGCGAATTCGAAACCCGCTTTACCATGCTTTTCTGCTTCCTCTTTGAACTTCTTCATCTCCTGCTCAGACACAGCGCCACCATCAAAAAAGATTCTACCTACAGCGGTAGACTTTCCCTGGTCGACGTGCCCAACGAAGACAACGTTCATAATAGGTTTTTCTTTAGCCATTTTATATATTTTTTATTTAGTTAGTTTCATAATTTCCCCGAAGGAAAATTTTGAGTAAACGATTTTTAATCGCACTCTAATACGCCTTAGGCGTAAACTAAAGTGTTAATATCGGTTTTTAAAGTTAGTGGTTTATTAAATCTAATATTTCCATAGTATTCAAAACCTCAACAATCCCCTGCCCCCTCAACAACTTATCATTAGTCCAAATCCCAATATTCAACTTCAAAGCCAAAGCAAAATAATCAACATCATCCTCATCAGGAGAAATCTTAACTGCCCTCTTCAAAAATTTCCCATAATCATTCAACGGAAAAAACTCCACATACAAAATCAACTCCCTCCTCAATTTATCAAACTCCTCCAAACCAATCTTAGCCTTCCTCATAATCTCATCTTTATACTTCTCAATCTCCTCCAAAGAAAACTCCGGACTGCACAACTCAAAATATTTCCCAACCAACAATCTTTTTGTAAAACTATCCTTCCAAAAAAACGAAAACAAAACATTCGCATCAACGACAAACTTCATCAAACAAGCCCCTTCTTTTTCAATTCTGCGAATCTCCCCTTCCGCCCTTTCCTCTGCAACTTCACCGCCCAACTCTGCAACTCACCCTCATTAACCATCAACTCACTCGCAATCTTCTTCTCAATCGCAGCCCGACTAACCTCACTCCACCGAATCTCCTTCATCAACTTCATCTTCCGATACAAGTCATCCGGAATCGCCATCGTAATATTAACCATAAAATATTATGTGAAAACACATATTTAAATCTTTGCAATTAGCTCAACAAACTTCTTCCTATAAAACCTAATCTCACTCGAATTTAACCTCGAAATAAAATCAAACAACATCCCCTTAAAATCTTCCGCAATTCTCAACAACTCCTCGGCATCTTTCTCAACAACTCTAAAATCAACATAATACTGCTTATCAATTCTCTCCCTCTTGGCAAAAAACAAATCAGAATTATCAATACCAAAAACCTCTTTCAATAAAACAATCGAACCAGAATGATTCTCAGATTTAATCCCAACACGAAACAACAAAGCCAACAAAATATTATACATAGAATAATAAGACAAAGAAACAGATTCCTCCAGCCTTTTATTATCAAACAAAATCCGGGAAGAAATCATATTACTCTCAGACTTTTCCATATAAGACATTTTCACCTCTTCGCTCACCTCGACCAATTTCAATTTATCCTTCTTCGCCAAAACGCCAAGAAACTTTTTATCATCCATACAATCTCTCAACTCCCTTCAACACAACATGATTCCTCAAAATCTCCTTCCCCAACAAACTCTTCCCATCAAACTTCCCAATCTTAATACTCAAACGAGAATTCAGTTTCTCCAATTCCCTCTTCAATCGACTACTCCCAGTCTCAACAAAAATATCAATATCACTACCCTTTTTCGCCAAACCCTTAGCATAAGAACCAAAAAGAGTCGCAACCTTGAATCTCTTATCCTTAATAATCGCATCGACAATTCCTCTCAATATAGGATACTCCCCAAGCAACCGAACCAACTTATAACCCTCAGCCATAAAAATATACTG
>CAYYYV010000079.1:0-2637 GCA_964476225.1 Candidatus Woesearchaeota archaeon
TTGTTCATGTTGATTTGTATCGTTTTATCGACGCTGTTTTTTCTCAGTATTTGCAAAGCGAAACTTTGTCTTTGAATGAGGTTGCTAAGGAATTGGTTGGGGAGGAGAAGGAGGATTTTGATTTTGTTAAATTGGGGAATATGAAAGATAGTGATTGGTGTGATTTTTTTTCTTATAATTTGCAGGATTCGGCTGTGACTTATAAGTTGGCTCAGAAAATTTGGCCGGATATTTTTGAGTTTAGTAAGATTGTGAAGGAGCCTTTGTTTGATGTTACGCGGGATAGGATGTCGGCGCATGTTGAGAATTATCTTTTGCATAATTTGGATAGGTTTGGTGAGATTGCGGAGAAGCGACCGTTGCATGGGGAAATTGGTGAGCGTAAAGCTAAGGGAAAATATGAGGGAGCGTTTGTTTTTGAGCCGGTGCCGGGGTTGTATGAGGATTTAGTTATGTTTGATTTTACTTCGATGTATGCTTCGGTTATTGTTAGTTATAATTTGTCTAAGTCGACTTATGATGGTTCTGACTTTATTAAAGAACCTGGATTTTTTCCTACAATGCTTAGTGAGATTATTGATACTCGTAAAAAGTATAAGAAGGAGTATGCGGCGAATCCTTCTGGGATGTTGAAGGCTCGGAGTAATGCGTATAAGTTGTTGGCGAATGCGGCTTATGGTTATCAGGGATTTTTTGGGGCTCGGTATTATTGTCGTGAGGCTGCGGCGGCTACGGCTCGGTTAGCGAAGGAAAATATTTTGAGTGCGATTGATAAGATTGAGAAGGCTGGGTATAAAATTATTTATTCGGATACGGACTCGATTGCGTTTTTGCAGGCTGGTAAAAGTAAAAAAGATATTTTGAAATTTTTGAAAGAGATTAATGCTGATTTGCCTGGGATTATGGAACTTGATTTGGAGGATTTTTATGCTCGTGGTTTGTTTGTTGCGAAGCGGGGAACTTCTACGGGTGCTAAGAAAAAATATGCTTTGGTTGATGAAAAGGGAAAGATTAAGATTCGTGGGTTTGAGACTGTTCGGCGGGATTGGTGTCGGTTGACTCGGGATTTGCAGAGCGAGGTTTTGGCGAAAATACTGGAAGATGGGAATGAGAAGGTGGCTCTGGTTTTGGTGAAGAATGTTATAGAAAAATTGAAGGATTATAAAGTTGATTTGGAGGATTTGATGATTAGGACTCAGCTTCGTCGTCCTATTGATGAATATGTTTCTGAGGGTCCGCATGTTGTTGCGGCTAAAAAAATGGAAGCTGCTGGTGTTCCTGTGGCTGCCGGAATGTTGATAGAATATTTTGTTGGAGAGGGAAGTGGGAAGAGGATTGGGGATAGGGTTTATTTGGCTGGGGATGCGGTGAAATATGATGTTGATTATTATTTGAAGAATCAGATATTGCCTGCGGTTGAAAATATTTTTGATGTGTTTGGGGTTGATGTTGCGGCTGTTGCTGATGGGGAAAGTCAGAAGAAGTTGTTTTGATTATTTGTAAAAGAATTGCATTATATGGATGGTAATTATTGCACATCCTATTGCAATTCTTATTGGTCTTGTGAGTTGTCTCTTTAATGATACTTGTGGGTGTTCAAGTATTCTCGCCATGCCTTCTATTACTAAAAAAATTGCTACAGTTAACGCGAGGATGTCTATTGTAATTGGATCAAGGTAACTGCATCCTTCGCTTATTTTATTTTCGCCATTTAATTGAGTTATTGCTGATACAGAGATTGCAAAAACACACAGGGCGGCTGTAAAGATTAATGTTTTGTAGATGTTTTTCATGGTTCTATTAGTTAAAGGACGTTTATAAGCTCTCATTATAATGTTAAATATAAAAAGATGTTCTGATTTGTTTTTGTATGAAATTTACTAGGGGCGATACGATTTTGCATGAGTTGGGGCATCATTTGCCGTTTACTTTGGCTGCAAGTTTGTTGGCTGGTGTTTTGGTTGCTATTGTTTATAATTTTTGGGTGATTCCTTCGGAGAGTTTTTTTGAGGTTTTGCATCCGGCACATGTTTTGGTTTCGGCTGCTGCGACTTCGGCGATTTATTATAAGTATAAACCTGGCTTTGCCAGGTCGGTGTATCGGGGTATCGGGGTATCGGAAGATTGGGGAAGCTGTTTTGGTTGGGGTTGTTGGGGCTATTTTAATTGGGTCACTTAGTGATGTTTTGTTGCCTTGGGTTGGTGGGAATTTGTTAGGGTTGGAGACTATCTTGCATTTGCCGATTTTGGAAAGTTCGTTTTTAATTCTGGGTATGGCTATTATTGGAAGTTTATTTGGAATTTATATTGGATTGTTTAAGATTAATCATACGTTGCATGTTTTTCTTTCGGTTTTTGCGAGCTTGTTTTATTTGTTGGCGTTTAGTATTTCTATGAATGTGTGGGTTGTTCTAGCGATTTCTCTTGTTGTGTTTTTGGTTGTTTATATTCCGTGTTGTATTTCGGATATTGTTTTTCCTCTTTTGTTTATTAAGAAGCCGTGTAGAAAATGTGGGCATTGGCATGATTAGGTTTGGGGAAGTTGAATACACGAAGCTTTAAATATGATGATGGTTTTGTTATATTATGAAAAGAGTGATTATGGTTTTGTTGTTGAGTGTTTTTCTTTTTAGTTTT
>CAYYYV010000080.1:0-2546 GCA_964476225.1 Candidatus Woesearchaeota archaeon
ATATTCTAAAGCCGGAACCGTATTTACATAAGGGGTTCCAAATATCCCTAAAACTTTTTTTGAATTTTTATAAATGCGTTCTATGAATCTTGAAGGATCTTTACAGATTAGTTTTTTGAGTTTAGTAACTTTAATCTTGAGTAGTGAATAAAACAGTAAAGAGGTTCCGAGGCAAAGAGTTAAAAAAATGCTAATGCTTTTTTTCAGAATCGTTAGAAGGGATACAAAAATCGTAACAGTTGAGGGTAAACTTTGTATCTTACCGTGCTGAGCATAAACAGTAGTTACACCTTTTTTCTTTGCTTTAAGTCTTCCTTTCTTATCGATTTCAAGCAAATTTTTAGGATTTATGACCCAGCTAACTTCATTGGCAATATTCTTTTTAGAAGAGTCGCTGTAATAACCGATTGGTTTAAACAGTGTAGTATCTCCAACTTCAAGTTTTAAGTTCTGTGAATCTAAGGCTATAGAAACTAGCTCGGGCTCATCTACCGTAATTTCAGAAAGGTTACTTTTGATTTTTCCCAGATAGGCGTAAACAGATGCTTTTCCCCGGGAGTGCGTTAAGAGTTCTCCCTTCCTTATCGTTACGTTCTCAGGATTGGTGCTTTTCCATTTAACAAAAGAAATAACATCAACTGTCGAATTGTCGGAATGAACAGCTTCTACCGTAAGAATAGCCGTATGTCCTAAAGGAAGAGTAAGAGCCTTTGGCTTTATCTTGATATGCTCGATTTTAATACCTTTCGGATAAAGTTTTTGGAGAGTTTTTTCAATACTATTAGCCAAATTTTTAGGGTTTGTTTTCTCCTGGCTGTTTTTCTCTTGTAAATAGTCGATGTCATTAGTTTCTATTTCTTTTGCGAAAACTTCTTTTGTGACCAGAATTTTAGAAGAAGATTGATGCAAATTGTTCAAAGATACATGTACTTTGGCTATACCTTCTTTTTTCGACTCCAAGACTCTTTTATCGACAAAATCGATAACTTTTTTGTCGTCAATCTGCCATGATGATTCAGCACCGACGTGTTCGATTCTGCCATCACTATAGGTAGCAATAACCTGCATGTCTATTTTAGTTTCGCTGTCAACCTTGGCAAAATCTGGCAATAAGCGTATATTTTTTATCTTTTCATGGTAATGCAAAAAGCCTCATTGAGTTACGATTTCTTGAACATTGCTTTTCATGCCTTTGTATTTACAGAACACTGCCTCTTTACCTGAAACCCTAAAATAAATTCTTTGTTGTTTTTTCTGTATGCCTCCTTGGTTTTGTACAAACCAGTCAACATCTTTGGAAATGTCTCTTACCGAAATTCTTTTAATTTGAGGATTAAAAAAGGTGCCAAAAGCAACAAACGTAATATCCCGTCCTTTAGTAATCACTACGGGTTTATGAGGAAAAATGTTTATTGCTAAAAGGTTTTCATCTTCTTCATTCTTTTTTTTTGTCGCGGGTACTATCGAAACATTGCAAGCATTACTTATAGCATTGCGATATGCAGCAAGAATTTTTATATTACCGTCTTGTAAAGGCATAAAAAAGTTTTTTCCTTGTTTAGCTTTAGATTTATCTGTAATAACCCAGTCAACGTACTCAGTTACTTCATCTATATGAAAATTTGGATATAAAACAAACGCTTTTATTTCAAAAGGAATACCAACTTCTACGGCATAACTATGGGGAAAAACAAAAAGTGTTGGTTTGTGGGTAGTTCCGGGAAAATACACATAAAATGGTTTGATACCATCGTAATACCAAAAATCAGTACTTCCTTTTGCCGGAAGGCCAAATTCTTTTAAAGTGTTTTCTTGAGATATTCCGGTTATTATTTTTTTACCAGACACTACGGTTTCTTGGTATTCAATGCAATACGCAGGAAGGGTTAAGCAGGAAAATATTAAAAGATAGATAATTTTTTTCATTGAAGATATTCCTTTAGGCTCTGAGTCTCATAATCTAAGGGCTCAAGAACTATTATTTCTACACTGTTGCTTTTGTTGTCGCCGTAAAAGGCGATAGCCTTTGTTTTGCCGGTAGATATTATATTAATAGCTCCTTTTTCGTCAATTCGGGCAATCGAAGGATTTTCAAATGTCCAGTTTACTTCATCGGTTAAATCTTTAATGATAGAATTATTGTAAAAACCGATAGCCTTAACGTTATTTTTTTCTCCTTGGGTAAGCACCAGTCTTTTAGGAAAAACATCAATTTGCCATGATGGAGGGACAGGGACCCTGTCTCTCGCAACTTTTTTTGATGAAGGTGAAACTTTTGTCAGCTTAGCTTCATTCAAAATGTTTTCCAGTTTTTTTGTCAAACTTTCATCAGGCTTCTCCCCTTTTAAGGAACTTTCTTCAAGGGAGTCCATTATTTTTTCTATGTCACTCGTATTTTCACTTTTTTCAGTCATATCTTTAAGGGTGTCTAAATCTTTTATTAAGGATGTAATGTTTTCAGATAAAAACGATTTATCTTTTATTTCTTTTAATCTATTTAGGTTGTTTTCCATTTTTTGAATTTCTGATGATGGAATGTTTTCGAG
>CAYYYV010000081.1:0-2491 GCA_964476225.1 Candidatus Woesearchaeota archaeon
AAATTACTTAAAAAGAAAGAGATAGAATAATACATTTCTTTTCTAAAAATAAAATTTTAGTTATTTCAGATATTCTGAAAGGAAGAGATAAATTTTCTACTGATTGGATGTTGGTAATTTTAAAGAAAAATAAAGAAAGCTATGAGTGGGCTTTGAAGGACATTAATACAACTATGAATGTTTTTGGACAAGGTGATGTCATTGTAACTGATAGGGGAAGTTTAAGAATTGGTAAAATTACTATGCAGCGAAAAGGGGGAGATGGTGGGAGAGAATCTGCAAAAATGTTACAATTTAAAATAAATCCATGTATTCTTTTTGAAGATTAGATTACAAACTTTTTAGAGATTTTAATCACAATAATCCTTATAAACGGAAAATATTATGCTAAGTGATGAGTGAGCATTTTAATTCGGAGGTGTGGACTGAGAAGTATCGTCCTAAGAGGTTTGAGGAGATGGTTGGGCAGGAGGAGATTATTAAGAGGGTTAAGGCGTTGGTGAACTCTATGAATATTCCGCATTTGCTTTTTGCTGGTCCGGCCGGGATTGGAAAGTCGACTTTGGCTTTGATTATTGTTAAGCAGTTGTTTGGGGAATCTTGGAGGGAAAATTATTTGGAGTTGAATGCTTCGGATGAGAGGGGTATTGATGTTGTTCGGCAGAAGGTTAAGGATTTTGCGAGGACGAAGGCTCTGGGCGATGTTCCGTTTAAGGTTATTTTCTTGGATGAGGCTGATGCTTTGACCAGGGAGGCTCAGCAGGCTTTGAGGAGGACTATGGAGAATTATACTTCGACTTGTAGGTTTGTGATGAGCTGTAATTATTCGTCGAAGATTTTGGACCCGATTCAGTCGAGGGCGGTTGTGTTTAGGTTCCAGTTGTTGGAGAAGAAGGATATTAAGAAGAGGATCGATTTGATTGCGGAGACTGAGGGATTGTCGATTAGTGCGGATGCTTTTGATGCTTTATATGAGGCGAGTGAGGGGGATTGTAGGAGAGTGATTAATTTGTTGCAGGCGACTGCTTCGATTTCGCCGAACATTACTCCGGATTTGGTTAATACGATTGTTTCTAAGGCGAAGCCGAGTGATATTAAGATTGTTTTAGATTATGCTTTGAGTGGGGATTTTCAGAGTTCGAGGGAGAAGCTGTTGGATATTATGCTCAAAGAATCTATTTCGGGGCAGGATGTTATTAAGGCTATTCAGAAAGAGGTTTGGAATTTGCCGATTGATAATATTTTGAAGGTTAAATTGACAGAGAAGACTGGCGAAGCGGAATTCAGATTGGTTGAGGGTGCGGATGAGTTTATTCAGTTGGAGTCTTTGATTGCAAGTTTTATTATGGCGGGAATTGGTGGAGAGAAGGGAGATTTGAAGGGGGGCGAGTGATGGTGTTTTCTAGGAGAATTGAGCGATGTAGGAGACTTGTTGATGGTGTTTTGATTGCTATTGATTATGGTTTGGATGCTTTTGATCCTGTTTCTCGTGTTTTGCCTAAAGTGGCGTATGACGCGTCTACATTACATGCAGATGGTACACTTCAGGTTAGAAGTAGGTTTAGGGTTTCTGCTTATGGTAGGGAGGTCGATGTATTTTATAATTTTGCGGATAATATTGACAATGGGAAGTGGGATGAGCGTTTATTAAGATTTTTCGCGAAAGATAATAATACTGCTAGGGGATGTCGAGATAAACTTGTTACGGCGCTGGGGGCTGTGTAGGATACGATGAAGATTTTTATTGCGTGTAGTAAGCATTTTTATGATAGGATAAAAGAGGTTGTTGATGTTTTGGAGAATGGGGGGCATGAGGTAAGTTATCCGAATTCTTATGATGATCCTTTTATGGAGGAGAGGTTGAAGGCTATGGATAAGGATGAGCATATTCGGTGGAAAGCTATAATGATGGCGAAGGATAAGGAGAACATTGAACCGCAGGATGCAATTTTGGTTTTGAATTTTGAGAAGAAGGGGATTTCTAACTATGTTGGTGGTGCGACTTTTTTGGAGATATATAAGGCGTGGGAGATGGGAAAGAAAATATTTTTTTATAATGCTTTGCCGAATTGTTCTTTTACCGATGAGCTTAAGGGGATTAATCCGGTTGTGATAAGTGGTGATTTGGAGATGATACGATGATAAATATGGATAATATTCCGTGGTGTGAAAAGTATCGGGCGAAATGTTTTGCGGATGTGAAAGGGCAGGAGTTGGCGGTTGATAAGGTGAAGATTTTTTTGAAAATGTTTCCGAAGAAGAAGGCGGTTGTTTTGCATGGACCTCCGGGAGTTGGGAAGACGAGTTTGGCTTATGCGATTGCGCTTGAGAATGATGCGGAGATTTTGGAATTGAATGCTTCGGATTTGAGAAATAAGGAGAAGATTTCTGAGGTTGTTGGGCCGGCGTCTCAGCAGAAGAGTTTGTTTAGGAAACATAAGATTATTTTGATTGATGAGGTTGATGGGATTGCGGCGGTTAAGGATAGGGG
>CAYYYV010000082.1:0-2466 GCA_964476225.1 Candidatus Woesearchaeota archaeon
CACCACGACCAACACCTGAAGGAACACTTCTAAAAAGCGAATGAACAATCTCTTTCTCTTTACCATTTAAATCAGCCTCGACCAAATTAGTCTTCAACAACCTAACCGAACAATTAATATCATACCCAATTTCGCCGGGACTCACAACACCAGTTTCCAAATCAAACGCAGAAACCCCACCGATACATGCCCCATACCCCTGATGAGCATCCGGACACACAACAATATTTTTCAAAACACCCGGCAGCGACGCCATATTCATAGCCTGCTTAACCGTATTGTCCTTCTTTATACTCTCCAACAATTTCTCAGAAGCAAAAAAAACAATCGGAACATTCATCTTCCCCGTCTTCTCAACTTCCCACATTACATCATTAATTTTCTTAAACTTAACCATTTCTATTCCTATCACCATCAAATCATGTTTAACTAATCTTCGAGCCCCTTTTATATTTTTAGATTAAGAGATAATATTATAAATCTTAAAATTATATAACATTATGAAAAAAGTTGTGCTAAATTTATTAATTCTATTTTTATTCTGCCTGACCTTTGTTTCTGCAAAATATTATCCAAATATGGACACCGATGATCCAGACTGCACCCGTTATTTAAGAGATAGCGCCGCCCTATGCGAAAGAACATTTCTTAATTCCAGCGATTATCCCGTTGCGATAGATATGATAATTAAAAAATTAAATTATATTGGACCAACAAAACCTTTACCGCCAGGCATTGAACCCCTCCCAGATGAAATTTTACCCTACTGCGACCTTTCTAAATGCGATAACCGTAATGATGAAAATAAAACAGCAATTTGTTATTGTGGACTTGGACATTGCTGTGATTACAATCCCGATAAAGATAATGACACCCACATAAATTGGGTCTATAAGGGGGATGACTGTGATGATAATAGAAAAGAAGTCCATCCAGGAGCAAATGAAAGTTGCAATAATGGTATAGATGATGATTGTGATGGGTATAAGGACTGTGATGATTCTGAATGTTTAAACAAACCTGGCTGCGGAGAACTAAAAGATGTTACTATTTCTTTTGAATATAATACAACCCTTGGAACAAGTCCATTCTCAAATACAAATTCGAAAAGCATCCATCTCCAACCCTATTCTGGTACTATTGAAAAAGGTTGTTCTTCCCAACATGAAGCTCGTTCTGGGGACTTTGTTTATTGTTATCAAAAAGGAATATATGAAAATAGAGATTGGGAAGCAACAGATATTCGGCTTAATTTTTTTAAGAACTATAATAATGCGATCATTAAACTTTATGGAAATGGACAGTATTCTACTCCTATAGGATATATATCTCCCGAGGGTTCTTCTTCTGACACTGCAGGCAATTGGTTCGCGTTCCAGTATGGGGATTATGGAGTTTCTCTATGTTATGGTTGGACAACGTTAGGAGTGGTGTCAATAGAAGCCCCCAGTAATGTCAAGATTACTGGACCTCAAAATATTCAGATAAAAACTAATTTGACTGGACGGGGCTCTGATATAATAGGTGAAGCTACGGTTGACTTGACATTTAACGATTATGTTGACAAAGACGGTAATGGAACAATTGATTATTGCGAAGGTATTTTGCCAGAAGAGCAAGGGTGTAATATAGACGAGATGGAAAAAAGCATCATAGTCGAACTAAACACTAAAAAATACAGGTTAATGCTTGATAACAATAACAGATTGCCGAAATATTTTCCATACACCTTTGAAAATGAAAATATAAGTATTAGTTTAGATTATCATTTTGATTACTCAAAACCAGGGCCAAAATTAAGAACCCTTATCTCCGTCTTAGATAAAACAGATTCGCCAACTCAAGTTTATACGAATATTTTTGAGGGACATATTTTAGCCGGAGGTTATAACATTTTTAATGGATACATCAATGCGGACAATACAATGGATGAGAATTCAGAACCATTTCGTCTTGATATTCTTGAATCCCCTTGTGATACAACGGGCACTAGCAATCTAGGACAATTAGTCTTAAAAGTTGATAATCAAGAAATTCCAATCCCAAAAGATACCCTCTCCGAAGAAGATTATTGGGAATTGGTCGAAGGTGCCAGCGAAGACATCACTGGCGCAAGCAAATGGGTCTATACACAACTAGGAGAAATTGGCGGACAAATGCTCCAAATGGATATCCCATGTGTGTGCCTGAACTAAAAAATATTCCTGTTGCATCTGCATCTCCAGAAATAACAGGAAATGTTATTTTAGGAGAAGATGTTAGTGAAGAGAGTGTCGATGCTGTTGAAAATAATGGACAGGTAATTGTTTCTACGAATTTACAAGGATTTTTTGCATTAAGAAATCCTGATTTAGTAACTGAAAATGGCGAAGCATTTCATATTTATTCTAAAAATGGAGAGTTAGAAACACCTGTTGAATTTAATTTTTCAGAAGATAATTTTAAATTATATTATTATGAAGAAGG
>CAYYYV010000083.1:0-2437 GCA_964476225.1 Candidatus Woesearchaeota archaeon
GTTTAAAGCGAAGTTGGCTAGTGGGGAGATTGAGATTGATAAGGATGGGAAGATTATTGATCATGGGAAAGAGGAGAGGGCTTTGCGAGGCAATGGGAAATCTGCTGGTGCGGTAATGGGCAATGGGGGGAAGGGGAAGAAGAAGGTTGTGAAGAGGCGGAAGAAGAAAGTCGGGAAGGGGAAATCTACATAAAATCTGCTGTTAAAACTTTATCAGAATGGGGGCTTATATATGACTTAGGTATATCGATACTTCTATGTGCTCCAATTTTTCCCTCTCTGTTCATTCTTTGAATTGCTCTTGCGTGAGCAACTAAAATTCCAGCAGTTCCTGTGGGGTTGTTTGGCCACACATTTTTGTATTCAATTGTTTCTCCATTCTCTCCTACAGCAAGAACTAGGCCGTCATGAGGCATATCTTTATGACCTTCATCTAATTCTCTTTGTGTCAAAAAAGTGGCAGTAGTTTTATAGTCTTTAAAATAATCTGGCATTGTTTCAATTTCGGATTCTACTCTTGCCCTTTCTTTAGGAGTATCATTTCCTAAAGCAATAAAATTCTCTCTCCAGTGCATATCTCCAGGTGCTAAATTAGGATTTTCTCCGCTTCGCACTCTTTCAATAGCCTCCGGACTTGCATGTGTATATGATTTTGCATCTATCACGTTACCAATTGTCCTTATGGCATCTGAATGCCCCATACTTAATCCCCCTCTTTCAGTTAACCCATAAAAAGCATAAGCCCTTACTCCAGGAAGAAATGCGTTGGCTGCAACTCTTTCATCAGAAAAAGTCCCTGGATCCCACCCGATAGAAATTGCCGCTGTATGCCCTGTTCCTCTAGATGCAACATCCATATCTGCAAGGTAACCGGGCATTGAAACTCCAGTGTCCTTGTCAACATAAGGTTTAATATGCGCATGGGTATCAAAACTATCTACTGTATTGAATCTGTTTGCAAAATAAGGTCCTTGTTTTGGTAAATCGTTTTTTGAGCCTCCGCATAGAATTGCCACATCTACATCTAGACCTGCGGGCACATTATCTACATTATAAATTTGCCCTGGAGAAATTCCGTGATAGCCTCCTAGGGAACCCAAAACTCTTGGTGGATCTCGAGTTATAATCCCAACAGGCTCCATGTCGCCATGTAGCTTATTATTTTTGTTAACTGCTCTGAGAACTGCTTTTCCAATATTACCAAAACCAACTATTGCGATTTTTGTTTTTTCTGGCATCTTTTTGACAAGAAGAACTAGTTTAAATATAAATGTGTTCTAGAATATATATTAGAATATTCCTCTTTTTCTGATGCCGGCGTTGATGATGTCGAATGCTAGTTCTTTTATTGGGAGGTTGAGGAGAAGTGAAATGATAAAGACTTTCTTTAGTTAAGTTTTTTTGCTCTCTCCTCTAAGTCTTTTCTTTTTATTAAATTTTCTCTCTCGCTTTCATCTAATTGTTCTTCTTCTTCATTAATCTGTTCTCTTTGATATTCAATGGAGTTTGTTAGTCTGCCTATATCTACAAGTAATGGTAATGTTCCTGCCATTGGAGGACTACCTGGTTTTAAAGATGGATTCTCCCTGTAGAGAGAATATCTATTATTATAATAGGTTATTGAATCTGTGTTCACAACTGCGAAACGATATTTGGATTCCTTTATTTTTTTAAGATTTGTTTCTAGATTCTTCTTCATTCTGTTCACAGTATCAATACAAACCATAGTTATACTTTACTCAAAAGGGTTTTTAATAATTTATATCTTTCAGAATAATCCTCGTTTTCTGATTCCTGTGTTGATGATTTCGAATGCTAGTTCTTTGACTGGGAGGGAGCGGTGTTTTCTTAGGATGATTTTTCTTTTGCCGTGGTAGTGTTGGAGTTCGATGAGGCATTTGCTCCAGTATTTTAGGAGGTCTCCTCCGACCATTGAGACTTTTCGTTCTGCGTTTCGGTCTTCTTGGTTTTGTGTGAATGTGGCGTAAACTTGGTTTGTTACTATTACCGGGATGTTTTGTTTTCTCGCTATTTCGTTTAGGGTTCTTAATTGGTTTGCTAGTTTTCTGTTTACTTCTGAGATTTTATTTGAGTCGTCTGCTGTTATTGCTTCGCCGAGTTCGAGTCGGTATAGCATTGCGATTGAGTCGATTATGATTAGGGATATGTTTTCTTTTTTTACGTGTTTTAACATTTGCTCGAAAGCTTGTTCTTGTTCTTTGAAGGATGTTGGTTTTAGAAGGAGAATGTTTTGGAGGTCTTTTTCTATTTCTTCTTTTGTGCCTTGATGAACTTGTTTGAATCTTTCTGACGAGAAGCCTCCTTCTGTGTCTATAAATATTACCTTGTTTGATTTTCGTGCCTGGGATGTTGCCGCCATGATGCAGAAATTTGATTTGCCTGAACCTCCTGGGCCATAGAGGGTTGTGATGATGTC
>CAYYYV010000084.1:0-2259 GCA_964476225.1 Candidatus Woesearchaeota archaeon
ATTTCTTCTGGTGAAAAAAACGATACTGGAAACACAACATTTAGCCCAACAGTAGACATTAGCTCTTCGGGATCTTCGCATGGACTAAAAGTTCTTGTAAAGAATAGCACCGGAGATATCATTGCAACATTAACAAAACCTATTTATTATTCATCAAGTACAGTACCTACTGAAGTCCTAGGCTGCACAAATCCAACTGCACTTAATTATAATGAAAATGCAACTATAGGCAATCCAGACAGTGATAAATGCACATTCCCCGAAACCCCAACAACCTCATACCTATGCGAGAACATCGCAAACCCAGCAGACTTAACAATATCAATAGAAAGCATCGACGTCCAAGAAGGATTCGGAGATGACGAAGATTACTGGTACCCATTAGACGAAATCGAAATCGAAATCGAAATCAAAAATGACGGAGACGATGTCGAAGATATTGAGATGACATTCTGTTTGTATGATACTGAAAAAGACAAGTGCATCTTAGACGAAGATGATGTTAACTTAGACGAAGACGACTTTGACCTAGACGACGGCGATGACCAGACAGTTTTCATTACATTCCAAATTAATCCAGATGATTTAAGCGAAAACAACGATTATGAAATTAGGATTGGAGCGACAGGAGAGGTCGACGATTCAGCTAGCGACTTCGACGAAAACATGTCTTGCGTAGAAAAGCACGAGGATATAGAAATCAGGACAAACGACAAATTCGTAATAGTAAATAAAATAGAGTTTGAGGCATTATCTGGAATCTTCGAAGATGACAAATTTTTGGCAGGAAGCCAAGTGAAAATATCGGGCGAAGTTTGGAACATTGGAGATGAAGACATTGACGACGACGAGATTTTCTTAAGAATCTACAGCAAATTACTAGGAATAAACGAAATAGTAGAATTCGACTCAGGAATCAATTCTCTAGATTCGGAAATGTTTGAGAAGGTTATAACAATTCCAGCAGACGCACAGGAAAGATCTTACACAATAGAATTCACAGTATATGACGATGAAAATATGGCGGATAAGGATATCTATAAAAACAACGAAGACGACGAAGCAGAATATTCAGCATATATTTCAGTTCAAGTCAATATCCCAAAACCAACAATCAGCGCGAACTTAGAATCCCCAGCAGAAATAGGAACAGACCTAATCGTCAAAGCAACAGTAACAAATAACGGAAACGATAACGATTTCCTATTCTCAGTATCAGGTTTCGAGTCATGGGCAGACCTTGTAAGTGTAACTCCGCAAACAGATTCTATTGATGAAGGAGAATCTACAGAAGTAATGATTACCTTAAACCCTAAAGTAGCGGGCACACAATCCTTTAAGATTAACGCAATCGTTGACGGAGAATCTTACGATCAATCAGTTTCAGTTAACATTGCCGAAAAACCAGGAATCTTTAACGGAATGAACAATATTTTAGTATACGTAATTATAGGAATTATCGCAGTGCTAATCCTAATCTTTTTAGTACTACTCGCGAAGTTCTCTCGAAGACAAGCAAAGCCACAATTCTAGAATTGTTCCAATACTTTTAATAAAGAACCAGTCATATATTTATATGAGCAAAAATAACAAACTCTCTCAAGCCCCGCGCAAAGCGCAACCCTCGGCGAAGCCAACCCTCGGCGAAGCCAACCCTCGTGACAAAGTCACAACCACCGGAAAGCAAAACTTTCCCAGAATCACAGGAATATTCGCAAGATATTTCGTCACGCTCTTAATCGGCGTAGGCAATTTATACGTCATATACAAAATTCTAACACCACTCACAGTTTACATCCTAAGCGCAATATTATCCATTTTCACCGACGCAACACTTTACGGAAACACAATACATCTAAATGGAGCAACAATAGAAATAGTATCTGCATGCATCGCGGGTTCAGCCTTTTATCTTTTATTATTATTGTTAATGTTAACAGCAGACATAAAGCCAGAGACGCGAGCAAAAGCAATCATCACATCATTCGCAATGTTATTCGCACTAAACATTTTAAGAATGCTAGTTCTAATTCCAATAATGGGCGCGTCCTATTTCGGAACAATTCACTGGATATCCTGGCACGTAATATCAACAATATTCGTCGTAGGCATCTGGATCAGCATCGTAAAAATATACAAAATCAAAACAATACCAGTTTACTCAGACATCAAATATATAATAAGCTTAGTAAAAACTAAAAAGCCCAAGCGAAAAAAGAAGCACAAGTAATCCAGCAATTATAACACCAGCCGCAATAG
>CAYYYV010000085.1:0-2244 GCA_964476225.1 Candidatus Woesearchaeota archaeon
TTCCACCTAAAGTTGACTGCAGGGTTGTTGCAGAGGAGACATTTCAAGAATTATTATTTATTTATATACAATACAGAAAACGAGAATTAAAAGAAATAGATAAAGAGCTAAAAGAAAAGAATGATATAAGATATTTTAAATAGCATATAACACCAAACTGCTTCGAGTAGCTTACTGAGCGGGTAGTGGTTGTTATCTAAAACAAATAAAATGAGTTCGCAATTTTACGGACCGCAAATTTACGAACCGGGAGGAAGTAATGAAGGGAGATAGAATGAGAAAAAAGATTAGCAGGGGAGTATATGAAAAACAACTCAAAATTAATGGCATTTTTATAGTAAAATCTATAGATAACGCAAACTATCGTCCTCATCCTTTTATGATAGGGACGAAACACGTTGCTCACGCTTCTGAAAATTGTAACGGAATGTTAGGTAAAGAAACAATGATGGTAATTCCTTGTGCGATGAAAAACTGTCATTTGTCTTATGAAGAGCATACTTCTGATAAAATATTGTTTTTACAATTAACAAGAAATTGCTCCAATGAAGAAGCAACAAAAGAGCTGAAAGCATTAACGGCGAATATGCAGGAAGATAAAATAGATGGCGTTGCTTTCATAGAAACAAAAGATAATTTTAGAATTATATGAGGAGAAATTATGATAGATTCAGATGGCAGGTTAACGACATCAATACCTAAAGACTGCGCATTATATAATCCGGATAAAGAAAAGCCAACAGGAGTAACATGCGTCACATTAGGCATGTTGTATGAATGTAAAAATCATGTGGGAAAGCGTGATGGATGTTTGTTTTGTGGTCATCATGACACATTTATAGAACAAAAAAAGATGGAAAAGGAGAGATTAAATGATTAAAGTTATAACAACCAAAGAATTAAGGCCGGTAGAATCGCCTAAGTGGTGTCGATGCGATAAGTGTGGAAGAAAATATTATTACGGCAAACCAGACGACGATATGGAGATCCAGGAATTTCTGTTTATAAGATTAATTGGCGGTTATCCTTCAGTATTCGGAGATGCAGCTGTAATAGAATGGGATATTTGCCAATATTGTCTCCATGAAATGCTTGGTAAAAAATATGTGGATCCAGAAGATGATAAAGAGGATAAGGAAAATATTCGCATGACATTTCATTATGGGCGAAAATCAATTGTTCTTAAGAATAGAAATACCGGCAAAGTGGAAACTACCAGAAGCACGCATAATTACTTTATCGAAGATAAGGAAAATGAAGAGCAGGAGTTAAGAGAAAAGTGGAACGAAGGCGATTATCAATGCCTTAGAGTTACCTTAAGTTAAGGGGAAATCAAAATGAATATAGAAACAGAAGTAGTTGGTGAAGTAAATTGGTTTCGGGCAAACAATATAACAATTTATCCACGAGGCGTGGAATCCGTAAAGAATAAGAAAGTTAAAAAATATGACTTTCATTTTAGGAAATCTCCAAAATATGACTGGCACTATGAATGTTCTGCCAATAGCTTCAAGAAGTTTAAAGTTCTCAAAGAAACCATAAGAAATGGAAGGCCTCCATCAGGCGGAAGAAGTGAATACAGGATTGTTGATGCCGTTTCCGGAATGGTATTGGAATGGGGAAGATAATATGGGATTGACAAGAAAGCCTTGTCACGGATGCGGAAAGGCAGAAGGCTGGCATCCAACAGGAGAGCTTTGTAATAAATGTAAAAGCAAAATGCAAATTGCAGATGATTATATCGCTTTCCAGGAAAAATTAAAAAAAGACCCTAAAATAATTGCTGCTAATGTTCCTGATAGCTGGTGTTCTCCATCTTTTTATGTGAAAAGAAGCGAAGCCAGAAAAAATGCCGATTCTGAAACCATTGGAAAAATATTCAAAGAATTAGTTTACGCCGTTTCATTATCGTCAATTCCAACATATAGCTTTGAAGTTTGGCAGGGTAAATATACCGGACAGAAAAGTAAATACAATAACGAAAAAGCAGAAATTAAAATGATTAATCAAGGGAAGAATTACAATTATGGAAATTATGATTTTTCGAAAACAGTTTTTTTGGATAAAATAGTTGCTGAAATTATTGAAAGATTGTTTGCCGAGGTGAAAAAGGAATTGTTGAAAAGAGAAACAGCAGGATTTGAATATGGCAAAAATTTGCTAATGCAATTAAATGATGGAAAAATAACATTGAAAGAATTTAATGCAAAATAGGAAGGAATGATGAGATTATTTAAACTTTCA
>CAYYYV010000086.1:0-2205 GCA_964476225.1 Candidatus Woesearchaeota archaeon
TGCTTATCATTATATTTATGAATAGAGTTCCGAATCCTACGGAGTAGTCTATCCAGTTGAAGCATTGAGTGTTTAGATTTTTACTTATTATAAATATGACTAGGATTAGAGTTAATGTGGAGGATACTATATTGAGTTTTTCTGAAATTTTTATAGCCATGTTTTTATAGTTAATATTGTTAGTGCGATTATGAATCCTATTCCGATTCCTAGTCCTATTTTTTGAATTAGTTCTATAAATTTCTTGCTCATGTTATCACCTAATATTAGTGAAGTTTTGGAAGTATATAAGATTTATGTTAGAGATTTTTAAATTCTATTTCTCCAGAAATAAGTTTTCTTAATGTATCTTTAATCTCTGAAATTTTGATTCTTTTTTGTTCTCCGGTATCTCGGTTTCTAATTGTTGCGTCTTTGTTTTTTATGGAATCTTCGTCGGTTGTTATACAAAATGGTGTTCCGATTTCGTCGTTTCTTGCGTATCGTCTTCCTATTGAACCGGATTGATCGTAGAGGACATTCCATTCTTCTCTTAAGTTTTTGTAAATGTTTTTTGCTATTTCTACTAATTTTTTATCTTTTTTTACGAGGGGGAATATTGCGGCTTTGATTGGTGCTATTTTTGGGTTTAGTTTTAGTATGACTTCTTCTTTTTCGTTTGTTGAGTATGCATCGAACATGAAAACCATAAATGCTCGTTCGACTCCGAGGGATGGCTCTGCTACTACCATTGGTAAAATTTTCTTTCCGGATGCGTCGTCCATTATTTCCATTGATTTTTTAGATTTTTCTTGGTGCGCGTTTAGGTCGTAAGTTCCTCTGTCGGCGATGCCTTGCAATTCTTTCCATCCGATTGGGAATTTGTATTCGATGTCCCATGTGTCTGTTGAATAATGTGATTTTTCGTTTTTGGTGTGTTGTCTGATTCTGAAGTTTTCGGGGTTTGCTCCGAGTTCGTAGAACCAGCTTAGTTCTGTTTTTAGCCAGTAGGCGTGCCAGGGGAGTGCGATTATTTTTTTGCTTAGTGCTTTTTTGATTGTCATTTTTTCTGACTCTTGATTTTTTTCTTGCATTTCTGCAGAGTAAATATTTAATTTGAAATTGTCTATCTGGGCATCTTTGGGACAATCTTCTTTTTTGTCTGGGTTGATGAAATATTCTATTTCCATCTGTTCGAATTCTCGTGACCTGAAAAGAAAATTTCTGGGGGCGATTTCGTTTCTGAAGGATTTTCCGATTTGTGCGATTCCGAATGGGAGTTTTAATCTTGCGTTGTCTTGAATTAATTTGAAATCTGTGAAAATTAGTTGTGCTGTTTCGGGTCTTAGGTATGCCATGCTCGAGTCTTCTTCTATCGGTCCGACTTGGGTTGTGAACATTGGGACGAATTTTCCTTTTGATTCTAGTTCTCCTCCGCACTTATCGCAGACTGCATCTTTGAGTTCTGATTCGTCTACTTTGAATTTGTTTTTGCATTTTTTACAAACTACTGCTATGTCGGTGAAGTTTTCTACGTGTCCTGATGTTTCCCAGACTTTTGGGTTTGTTATGATTGCGCCGTCGATTCCGACTATGTCATCTCGTGAGTGGACGTGATATTTCCACCATGCGTCTTTGATGTTTTTCTTTAATTCTGAACCTATTGGTCCGAAGTCCCAGAATCCGGCTAGTCCGCCATAGATTTCTGCTGTTGGATAAACGAAACCTTTTCGTTTGCAGAAGTTGGCTAGTTCATCTATTGTGATTTTTTTGTTTTCGATTGTTTTCTTTCCTGTTTTTTCTTCCATGTTTCCTTCTTCTATCTTTTGTTTAAATTCTTTTGCTTTTTTTTCGGCTTCTTTTTTTGTTTTGCCCAAGTAAGCTATTGTTTTTGCTTTTACTTTCCCGTCTTCTCTTATGCTTTCTCGGAGGTAGTAGTAATCTTTGCCGTTTCGTTCTTTTTTTATGATGAACATTTTTTATATGTTGTACCCACTACATTTAAGTTTATAAATATTTCTATGCCCACTACGTTTTGTCTTTGTTGTCTTGTGTGCCCACTACATCACATTTTACAAAACTTTAAATAAGATTTTGCCGAGAGTTTCTTGAGGCTCTCGTAACTCAGCCTTACTCGAACTTTACATCTCGCAAACGGGTATAAATTTGTGTTTGCTCGAAGCGAAGATTCTCGGATAGAGTGTTGCCCTTCTAAGGCAAAAGTCG
>CAYYYV010000087.1:0-2174 GCA_964476225.1 Candidatus Woesearchaeota archaeon
TAAGAACAATGAAACGAAGGAGAAGAGAAAATCGGACTGACTATAAAGCGAGAAGGCTTTTGTTGACTTCGGGAATTCCTAGAATAGTTGTGCGAAGGACGAATAAATATTTTGTTTTGCAAGCTGTTGAAAGTGATGAGGCTCAGGATAAGGTTGTCGCTACGATTACGTCTAAGGAGCTTTTGAAAAATGGATGGGATGAGAAGAAAGGTGGAAGTTTGAAGTCTATTCCAGCTGGGTATTTGACGGGGATGTTGATGGCTAAGAAATTGGGCAAGGGTGCCTCTCCGGGCATAACCTCTAAAAAAGGAACTTCTGGAGAAGTTCAATCTTCATCGGGAAAATATATTATGGATTTAGGAATGACGAGGACGATTGCTGGCTCTAGGGTTTTTGCTGTTGTTAAGGGTTTGATTGATGGTGGTTTGGATATTTCTGCGAACGAAAAAGTTTTTCCAAGTGAAGAGAGATTGAATGGGGAACATTTGAGAGGTCAGTCAAAGACTTCTCTCTCGCCATCCGCAGACAAGTCTGGCATGACGAAAGATGATGTTAAAGCTATGATTGCTAAAATTAAGGGAGGGTTGAAGTGATGGCTGAGACAAGTGATATTAAGAAAGAAGCTCAGGCTGAAGGGGAAGCAGGAGCGCCCAAGGGCATACCTCCTGCCCAGATGGCATCCGCTGACGCGGACAAGGGAGGCAAAATCATGGAGAAAGAATTGAATAATGAGGAACAATTGAAGGAAATGGCTGAAGTGGTTGAGGCTAAGGAGAAGGTTGTGGATGATAAGGTTTCTAAGGAATTTGATGCTAAGGCTAAAGCCACAGAAGGTCGAGGAGAATGGAAGAGAGAGTCTAGGGAAGAAAGATTTGCCAGAGAAGCTCAGGCGAAATTAGACTCGTGGATTCCGAGGACTGAATTGGGCAGGGCTGTCCGAGCTGGGAAGGTTAATAATATTGATGAGGTTTTGGCTGAAGGTCGAAAGATTATGGAGCCGGAGATTGTTGATTTGTTAATTCCGGGATTACACACTGATACTTTGTTTATTGGTCAGGCTAAGGGTAAATTTGGTGGAGGTAAAAGGCGGGCTTTTAGGCAGACGCAGAAGGCAACTCAGGAAGGAAGTGTTTTGACCTTTGGTGTTATGGCTGTTGTTGGTGATGGGCATGGGCATGTTGGTCTTGGGTATGGTAAGGCTTCTGAAACTTTGCCAGCCAAGGAAAAGGCGATTCGGAAGGCTAAGTTGAATATTACGAAAATTTCTCGAGGATGTGCTTCGTTTGATTGTTCTTGTGATGAGGAGCATAGTATTCCTTTGACGGTTAAGGGGAAGTGTTCTTCGGTGACTGTTCAGTTAATGCCTGCGCCTCAGGGAACTGGTTTGGTTATTAGTGATGAATTGAAGAAGATTTTGAAAGCTGTTGGGATTAAAGATGTTTATAGTAAATGTTCTGGGAAATTGAAGACGACTTTTAATGCTGCGAAGGCTTGTATGGCTGCTTTAGAGAAAATTGGGGAGACGCAGATATGAAATTTTTGATTTCATATCTCGGGGTTTCGGTATTCGGGGTTTCGGGGTTTCGGAGATTTGAGCAACTGGAGGTTTTGAGATGGTAGTTTTGGTTGTTAGGATTGCGGGGCAGGTTAAGAATAAGGCTAAGGATAATGAGACTTTGAAGAGATTGAAGATGAATAAAAAGTTTACTGCTATTTTAATTGAAGAAGATGATTCTGTTAGAATGGGAATGGTTGGAGCTGTTGCACACATGGTTGCTTATGGGAAGGTTGATGAGACTTTTGTTAAGGAATTGAATTCTAAGAGACCTGCCAAGGAAGGAGTTTATTTCTTGCATCCGCCAAGAGGCGGATTTAAGAAGAGTTCTAGGTTGCCTACGCCTAAGGGAATTTTGGGAGAGCATAAAGATATTGTTAAATTGGTTGGGAGGATGCTATGAAAAAATCTTTGATTTTTTCACGGAGTTTCGGGGTTTCGAAGTTTCGGGGCACCCTCGCTATTTTAAAATCAAAATTGGTTGGGGCAAACTTTTTCGGAGACTTGGGCAACTTTGAAGAGGGCTTGAGATGGTAAAGACTCACAAGAGAGCTAAGAACTCTAGAATCCGTGGGGCCAGGACTGTTGGATGGGGATTTAGGCAGAAACATAAGGGTCA
>CAYYYV010000088.1:0-2167 GCA_964476225.1 Candidatus Woesearchaeota archaeon
TCCCTAACCCCCGAATCCAAAACCTCAACATTCTTAGTTATCACACGATCATAAGCACAATTCTTAAACCCCGAAGCAGTATCCGCATCATCCCCAATAACCCAATCCCAAGAATCAAAATCAACCCCCGAAGAATAATAATCACAATCCGCATTCATATCCCCTAAAACAACCGTCCCACTACTAACTACAAACTCCTCACTACTAACTAGAACCTCGAGCGCCTCGAGTTCTCTATAAACATCATCCAAACTCAAATGCACCGCCCAATACATCACACCATCCACAACAATATGAACCGGAACCCTCTCAAAATAATCCTCACTATCATTATACTCCTCCAATTTCAAAACACCTAAATCACTCCTAGCAAACACCCCAACCGCCTCCTTCGAAATCGTCCTCCCACTCCGCCCAGACAAATAACAATCATACCCATCCAACTCAGAACACAACTCCTCAAAAGAACTATTATCCGCATCCCGAATCTCCAACAAAAAAAACAAATCATAATCCGAAATCAAATCAACATAATAATCAACCCCAACATTCGAAATCTTCGCATCCCCAAAAACCTCCCCATTAAAACTCGCCACCCTCAAACCAGAATCACCACCACCAATAAAAAAATACCCAGCCCCACCCAAAATAATTAAAACAATCGCCCCAATCAACCCAACCTCTTTTTTCATAAAATACTTATTGAAAGAATCTATATAAACTCATCCAAAAAATCCGAGAAATCCATCCAATCCAAAAAATCCGAGTTGCTAAAAATCCAAGTTGCTAAACTCCACCCGACCAATTCTTATCATAAACTTTCCTCTTTACCTCAGCCTTCCTCCCAAAATTCAACAACAACCCAACGCCATTCCCAGTAGCCTTAAGATAATTCAACAACTGAGCCTCATCAATCCCAGTCAACCCAATCATAGCCTTAACCTCGACAATAACCTTACCCTCGACAATAAAGTCAGCAACATAATCCCCCATATCCTCCCCCTTATACAAAACCTTTATAGGAACCTGCCTCTCAAAAGAAAGTCCCGCCTCCCTAAACTCAAAAGCCAAAGCCCTCTCATAAACTTTTTCCAAAAACCCATAACCAAGCTCATTATAAACTCGATAAAACACTCCAATAATCCTCTCCGTCAACTCCTCATGTTTCATACATCTCCCAACAAAACAATCTTTATAATCTTTATCCAAATCACTCAAACCCAATCCACATTCAAATCAGAATCATTTTAATCAGGAAATTTCGCAGCGTAAAAAATTTCGCCGTGTACAAACGTACATAAGAAATTTTTTACCAAGAAATTTTCGATTAAAAGGATTCTGTAGGCACCCTCGTCAAATCACAAACCCTATCTCCATCCGCCAACTTAATAACCCGAACCCCCTGAGTAGCCCGACCCATTATCCTAATATGTTCAATAGGCGTCCGAATAACAACACCCTTCTCCGTCATCACAATAATATTATCCCCAGCCGTAACAGACTGCGAAGTCACAATATCCCCAGTCTTACCAGTAACCCTCATATTAATCACACCCTTCCCAGCCCGACCCGTCAAACGATAATCCTCAACCTCCGACCTCTTCCCATACCCCTTCTCAGTAATCGTCATAATAGAATAATTTGCTGTCGGCTGTCGGCTGTCGGCTATCGGCTCCTTCACTGGAAGCACTTCCAAAGACACAACCTCATCACCCTTCGCCATCCTAATCCCAGTAACACCATAAGAAGCCCGACCCATCGCCCGAACATCAGAACCCTTAAACCGAATCGCCTGCCCCTTCTTCGTCACCAACAAAATCTCTTGCCCCGATTTCATCGGCTTAACGCTAATCAAAGTATCATCAGTCTCCGCAACCTTAATCGCCTTAATCCCACCCTTCCGCGGATGCGCAAAATTACTCAACTCAATTTTCTTAACAACACCCTTCCTCGTCGCCATCATCAAATAATCATCAAACTTCTTAACGGACAAAACCGAAGTAATCCCCTCATCCTTCAACTCCAACAAATTCACAATCGCCTTCCCCTTCGTCGACTTAGCAGAAGCCGGAACCTCGTAAGCTTTCAACCAATGAACATTTCCCTTATCAGTAAAAAACAACATATAATCATGAGTCGAACAAGTCAACGACTCCTTAACAAAATC
>CAYYYV010000089.1:0-2126 GCA_964476225.1 Candidatus Woesearchaeota archaeon
CAGACAAATGCTTAAATCCCCTTTCCTTTACAAGATACTCTGCCACCGTCCCTTTACCAGCACCCAACATTCCCGTAATTCCAATAATCATAATTAAGAACTCAATTTAAAATTTATAAAGATTATTGCACTAAACTATATATTATTTTTATCCGTACTTCCAAAACCACCCTCGCCCCTCGCAGTTTCACCCAATTCCTCAACCTCTTCAAACTCAACTTTCGGATAAGGCAAAATCATAACCTGAGCAATTCTCTCTCCAACTTCGTAATGCTCATACCCCATAGACTTAAACCGAACAAGCAATTCCCCACGATACCCCGAATCCAAAACCCCAACCGAATTCGCCAAAACCAAATCCTTCTTCGAAATACTACTCCGCGGAAAAACTAACATAACATGTCCAGCAGGAACCTCAAAAGCAAGCCCCGTCCCATACTCAACAAATTTATCCGTGACCCTCTTACTCACAGCAACAACATCCATCCCAGCATCACCCAAATGAACATACTCCGGAACAACCGCATCCGAATTCAACTTTTTTACTTTCACATTAATCCCAACCATACCTTCACCAATTTTCTCAAACCTTTTAATATTTTCCCCATCAATTTCTTTATATCCAACAAATTCACTAAAAGACCTAACCCAAGTTTCCCCTTCGCCATAAAGCGCCCGATAAACAACAATCTTTTTCAAATCATCACTATCCTTCGCCACCGAAACAACCTCATACTCGCCACCCTTAAAATGCCTATATCTCTCGCCGACATTAACATTCCCAGAAACTTCTTTCTTCATAAATTACTCCCGAAAACCCCCTATAAAAAATTATCTATACCGTATATCCAATCCCAACCCCAAACAACCCCAAACCCACCTCGTTCGGGCTAACGCCCCACTCCCACACATCGCATCCCTATGGGATGCTCCAAGGCTTGATGAATTATCGCCTTGCTCCACCCCTTAATAGATAATTTTATAAATGTGTGTGTTCTCTTTACTTTATGCAGTAATGCGGTTCGGCGTTTCGCGATTTATCGCGGTACAAGGTTCGTTACGGCTCTTAGAGCTCTGGTTACTGCTACTTATTTTTTTACTATCCTTATTAACTCATCAAGGTTTAAATTAATTTTAGTACAGTCCCTTAGCCTTTCTTTATCCTTATTCCTAAAAGATCTTCCCGCATCATCAATCAAAGAAGGCTTCTGAAATTTCGTCTGAACAATATCTTCCAACTTCAAAGAAGGAACTAGCTTAGAAATATTCTTAAAAATCATATCCTTAATCTCATTGAAATGTCCATCGATATCATTACAAAGTTCTATACTAATAGAATCAACAAAACCCAAATCATAAATCGCTTTTTCAATTAATTTAATTATAACCGAAGTATGAAACCTAATTCTAAATCTATTCTTCTTCTGTTTCCCAGAATGATGATTTATATTTAACCCGCCACTCTTAAACAAGTATACAAGACCATCTTTTATATTCTGAGGGATATTAACTCCATAAACATCTTTCTTGTTCAACACCAAAACAAGAGAATAATCTTTCTCAAAAACATCACTCCCAGATTTATCAACTTGGAATAACGTGACTGCCATAATTTTCATAAGAATTGGCCATTTTTAGATTTTTCCTTAGGGCGGTGGAAACCCCAATCAAACCCGAACCCCAACTTCCAAAAAATAACCCTCAACCAAACCTTTCAACTCCCCCAAAATCCCTTCCGACACATCAACTTCCGAATTAAACGAAGAATCAATCATCCCTTCCTTATTCACCTTAAACCCCTGCAAAAAAAACCTCTTCGGCTTCCCCCCACAAACTTCATTCAACCACTTCGCCATCTCAACAACATTTTCCTTAGAATGAAACCTCCCAACAATCGTCGTCCTAAACTCCCCCCTACCGGAACCCCCATCAAAATCATTTATAATTTTTATAGACTCTTCAATCTTCTTCACATCAACATTAACCCCAGCAACTTTAGAATAAATATCCCTCGCCCCCTTAATATCCATCGCAACATAATCAACTAAATTTAAATCAATCATCTCCTTTAACCTATCCGGGAAAGAACCATTCGTATCTACCTTAACCTTATACCCCAAATCCCA
>CAYYYV010000090.1:0-2115 GCA_964476225.1 Candidatus Woesearchaeota archaeon
GACTCATCAGAAGGGACGTAACCACCGGTCATTAAATTATAAGCCCACTTATTTGCAAAATAAATCCCTCCATAAATATAACTCTCCCAAGACTGTTTTATCTCCTCATTTGTCACATCAAGACCATATGTTTCCAACATCCATAAATCAACCCACTCAATACTGGTGTCATCATCAGTTTGAGAATTAACTTCGCACTCCGCGAAATCCGATGGGTCGCACGTCCCCACGATGAGGCTCCCATAAGGCCGGTAATAGATTGTATCAAACTGAAGTTGATATGCGCGATCAGCAGGGTCAGCAGGAGTTGAGGGATTAAGACCACTATACATTCCTTCTGATTCCCGCCCTAAAAAATTCCCCGCAATTTGCCCCAACCAACCCCCATATGCCTTATCATAATAATCCGCAGAACTTAGCTCAACTAACTGTGAATCAAAATCATCTTTCTGAGAATTATAAATATCCATTATTTCCGACTCAGACAACACTCTTCCAAAAATCATAACATCATCTAAAGCTCCTTGAAAATTAATAGCTGAATTGTCTGTAGCAGACCCAATATATATTGCATCAAAATTATTACTAATTAACCCACCTATAGCCTTTGTGGAAGATTCTACCTCTACCGCATTTTCATACAAAGTCACATCAGAACCATCATACGTCATTGTCAAAAGATACCACTCATCAACATTCAAAGGAGTTGGAGAGTAAGTCTCGCCCACCCAAGAACCCTTGTCAACAGTCCATACATCTGTCCTAAAATTTTCAGCAGACCCTCTCAGCCCGAACCACCATGCCCTATGCTTATGAATAATAGTAGGATAGCTTTTACCGTCCGTTACGTTTGCCCACACGCTGATAGTAATTTTATCTAAATCCAAACTTCCGTCATTAGTAATATTGACATAACTATAGGTCCCGTCCAAAACCAACTTTCCATCAACAATTTGGACACCGCTCCCAACCAACGTACCATCGTTATCTCCAGCACTATCCGTTGCATCTCCATCAAACTTCCACCATGCAACCGCGCCAGAAGTTAAATCACAAGAAGAAACCCAAACACATAACTCTGTATCAGAACAGCCAGTGCCGCTCACAACACTCCTACTCAAATAATACTCCCCAGGCAAACAATCTCCCAATCCGCACCCAAAATTGCTCCAATCGCTATAGACACAACCCACAGCCCCCACAGAAACATCCGTAATTGGACGCCAAATTTCTCCTCTATCTACTAAAGTTCCATCTAAAAATTCATGCGTCGAAGAAACATCTCCAACGCTACCGTCCGAAAAAACTGGTGCGATACTAACACTGATAGGCTCCCCATATTCACTAGAATTAAAATAATAAACCAACTTTTGATTAGGTCTGGGAACCTCATTCATAGAAATTGTTATACTACTGCCATTAAAAGAAAATAAAAAATCAATACCTGCAAGAACTATATCCCCAGAACCTTGCTTAACCTGCACAGTAACTAGTTTTGTATCAGAATCCCAGACCGTATATCCTTCTTGGGTAACTATATTAAGATCCACAAGTTGATTATCAAAATCAACATTCTCATTAATCATCGGAACAATAGCAACCCAAACTATTGCAACACCAGCAACAGTTATAAGAACAATCAACACCGTCGCGACAATCGCAGATATACCCCTCTTCTCCATCAAAGTAATCAATAAACATACTATTTAAAATTAATCACAGTTCAACCCCATCCAAATCCTCAACAACCCTAACATTCTTAAACACCTCAGCAGCCTCTCTCAAAATAACCTTAGGAATCATATCATACCTCTGACTCAAATGCATCAAAACCAAAGCATCAACCTTCGCCTTCTTCGCAACCTTCGCCGCACCAACCGAAGTTAAATGAGCATGCTCTTCCGCAATCTCTTCCTCTTCCTTCGAATAAGTCGCCTCACTAATCAACAAGTCCGCCCCCTTCGCCAACTTCACAGCATTTTCATTATACCGAGTGTCCATAACAACCACAACCTTCCGCGCAACCTCCTTATACATCAACTTCTTCCCATCAATCTTCCTAACCTGTCCCATTTGATGTTTACTATCTAATGGGATCTCAACAACCTTCCCCTT
>CAYYYV010000091.1:0-2110 GCA_964476225.1 Candidatus Woesearchaeota archaeon
CGGTATAATAGCTGTCCAAATAACAGTAACGCCAGCAACAGTAATCAAAATAATTAATACCGTCGCAACAATTGCAGAAATACCACTCTTATTTTTCACCATCTTAATTTTTTAAAGAATAATTACTATTTAAAATTACCGCCGCTGAAGCATCAACTCAATTTTCTTCGGGTCCTTCGTAATATCCTTAACAACAGAAGCCGGACCAATAATCGTAATCGCATCCTGCTCCCCAACCAAAATCTTCGCAATATTATGTCTCACTTTATTAAACAGCCCCCTATTCTCATTCTCCCCAGAAATAGCAGCAATCTCAATCCCCTGAAAATCCTTGATATTCCCAATCAGCGTCATAGAATTCTCAATCAACCGAGCCTCCTCATCCGGAAGCAACCGACCCTGCAAAATAATAATCTTCTGAGCAAGAACAAGCCCCATTATCTTTTTAATACGACCAATCGCATCCTCATTAGCAATCTCAGAATACGGCATAAAATGAATCGTCAAATCTCTCAACTTCTTCTTAGGAATTATCTTCCCTTTCTTTTTCATTGTACTTTTTATTTTCTTTTTAACCATTATATATTTCTCTTTTTATTTCAACCAACACTGAGAATATCAAAGCAATCAAAGACAAACTTATATCTTCTGCATTGAAACACGCAGTGTCGAGGACCTTAAGCCCTATAAACGCTATGACTCCAAAGTTCAAGAGAATTGACAAAACCCCGAGGGATTTCATACCACTCCAAAACCTCTAAGCCCCAACGCAATTATGATTAGCAAACCCACTATCCAAATAATAACTTCCTGATTTCTTTTCCACCAACTCCTTTTTTCCGAAATTTTTTTCACCATCTTGTTATTACTTTGTTTCAGTATTATTTAAATGTTTTTAACAATCACGCAGCTATCTCATAACCCTTATCCTTAAACCACCTTCTGTTAATACCATTCCTAAGACATCCCTCAATTGAAGCTAAATCTGCTTCAAAAAAATAATCATCAGGGTTAGCAGTATAGGGTTTAACAATCTTTTTTTCAGCCATAATCATTCCTGAATTTCTATTAACAACAGACAATCTTGCAAACCTATCACCAATCTCAAAAATTTCTACTCTCGCAGGATGATTAGGAACAGACCTAAAATAGGAAATTACATTTTCTCCCTCAATTCTATCTAATTTTTTCATCATCAAACCTTCTTCACCAATTTAAATAATTCCTCATAAAACTCCTCAATATTATCTCCATTCTTAGCACTAATCCCAACAACCTCATATTCCGGAAACGCACCCTGCACTTTCTTAATATCAGCCTTCTTCAAATCAATCTTATTCGCAACAACCAAAACCGGAATTTTCCTCGCAACCAAATTCCCAATAATCGTAATATTAACCTGCGAATACGGATTTATCGTCGCGTCAATCAAAATAATAACAGCGTCCATATCATCCAACCATTTAATAGATTCAATAATTCCCTGAGTAGCCTCCTTAGCTCTAGTCTGCGCAGCCTTCTTCTTCAAACCAAACTTCATAAAATCCTCAAAATCAATCTTCGTCGCAATCCCAGGAGTATCAATCAACTTAAACTCAATCTTCTTCCCATCCTTCTCAATCATAACCTTCTCTTTAATCTGAATCTCCCTAGTCTCATGGGGCATCTTAGAAACCGCCCCCAAATCCTCTCCCAACCAATCCTGAGAAATCCTATTAGCCAAACTAGTCTTCCCAGCATTCGGCGAACCATAAAAACCCAATTTTATTTCCCCTCTTTTTTTAAAAATCCCAGAAAAAATTCTCCGAGCAAAATTCCTAATTATCTTAATCATCTCTCTCTACCGAAATTGAGATTTATTAATGTTTCTCCCAACTTGTTGTTGAGACCCAGTAACAAACCCAGAATGCGAAGAAATATGCTACGTAAGAGCCTGCCCCAACCTAATTTAAAATATAAATCAGTGAGAGTATATCCGGCTCAAGAACCATCCACTCCCCAAAACAATTATCCTAAAATAACAACAATCCCAAAACGTCCCCCAATCTCACCATACACAACGACTCCATTCGTGACGATACCAAACCAGAAATGTGAGCGCCGTAGCGAG
>CAYYYV010000092.1:0-2095 GCA_964476225.1 Candidatus Woesearchaeota archaeon
TGCTTTCAAAAAGAGTTCTAAATGCATCAATTGATAGAACTAATAATAATAATCCTAATAATTTATCTTGTTTCCACTTATACTTTATTTTATTCAAATAAAAGATAAAAATATAAAGCCAAATTATTATCAAAAACCAATAAATAATCGGTGTGAAATATTTAAAAAAATCTTCCATTTTTATTTATTAACTAACATTTCGGGGAACAGATTTTCAATCTTTTCCCTCAAGTTAGAAGCCCCAGCTTTTCTGCTTTAAATTCATTTTTGAGATAATTTTCATCAAGTTGCAAAGCTTTCTCCAAAAAATTCTCAACTGTATTTTTGATTGTTTCTCTTATTTTTTTGAGCACATTGCTACCTATCGTTTGCTCGAATTGATCCAATACTCCATATATTATCGCCTTAAAAAATTCCCAGAGCAAACTGGCAAATGTTAACATTTCAAACCTACCTGTGATTTCATTTCTCATTTCACCGAAACGGCATCCACCTCTTCTTAGCATTGAATCAAATATAAGCAGGTATCGTATTGCAGTAAGATGTACAGAAGCATAATGACAAACATAATTGCCGGTTTGTTCTTTCAAAAAGCCCATGTTCTGCTTGGCCTCCTTGAAATAAACTTCCACGCCCCATCGCAATGCATAGGCCTTCAAAACTTCTTCATCTTTCAAATTCACATCAGTACAAATAAAAGCTGCCCACTCGTGCTTCCTAGGATTCTTTGGAGCACTGAAAACAAGCTTCAGTTCAACCCATTCAGGAGTTTTCTTGTCATCAGACAAATTCACTTGAACATTAAGAGATATAGTTTTCCATCTGCAATTTTTGTTTGATTTTTTTTCTCTCAGTTGTTTTTCAATGAAGAGGCAATGAAGCTCTGTTAACGTATACTCTTTTCCCCGATAAACATATTTCAATTTACTTCGTTTCATTCGAAAAATTCCTGTTAATCCCAATAATAAGGCCAAATCAATATTTTTTTTACATCCGAACCATGAATCGCCAAGAATAAATTTCGCTTTGATTCCGGAGTTAAGAATGCGCTTTAGCATCTCTTCGAGCATTTCATGCTTCGTTTTATTTAGTGCGGTTTCATAATCTTTAGCTGCCGCACAGCGTTTATCTGTGAATTCTGAATTCAACGGATGAACATTTTTCCCTCCTATAAATATTTGACGATCAAGAGGAATAAATCCTGTTGGGGTGGAAAGTCCTAATTCAAGAACTTGTTGGCCCATTACGCAACGCCCTTCGGTATGATCAAAATGACTTGATACCCCGTCCACTTTTTTACCACTTCTCTTTTTAATTGTATCGTCAACAACAAAAGCAGAATCATTACTTGCTATATTATGTTGAGTATAAATTTCTTTCGCTAGTGACAAACTTATCTTGCGCCATTTTATATCCTCGCGTTTGAAAAAATCATAAACAACATCTTTCCCTCCATCTATAAAAACGCTTAGGCATTTTCCACAAAAACTCCGGATCGAGTCATTCCGCAAAAAATAACAAATGATCAGGCAGAAAACTACTTGATGGACTCCGTAACCGTACCTTTTTTTACTAACTCCATATTTATGAAATATCCTCCAAAAACCAAGTCGTTCGATAGAATTTTGCAGCTCATTGTCGACAAACACATAATCCTGTGATAAACTATCCATTAAAGGTGCGAGATTCGCATTTTTGATTTTCAATTTTTAACCTCTTTTTCGTTGATATTGTTTATTAATTCGCAAATCAATAATATATCATGAATTAGAGGTTAATCTATTTATTATTAACTATTTACAACACATTTTGCTTCCCCGAAATGTTAGTAATAATGATTCATTCATATGCTATTTGTTCTGAATCAGCCTTACAGGCCTCTTTGTTTATATTAACTTTTTCCCGGGGCTTGCACCCCGGGCTGGTATGAAACGGACCTTTGGCCCTAAAATTAAAGAAGTTGCTTCCCAAGTATTTCTCCCGCTCCTTCGGAGCCCTTTGGGGGCCGGAAGAATCTTCGACAAGTATCAAGTTGAAGTTACTTCAACTTAATCCCTGCGTCTTTTGCGGCATCTTCCATGTGTTGGATGTAGAT
>CAYYYV010000093.1:0-2078 GCA_964476225.1 Candidatus Woesearchaeota archaeon
TATTATTTAGAAAGATCGCTCCATTGCTTTAAGACATAACTAGAATTGATCATCATCACACTCGACTGAATCGTCGGGCGCTCATTCTAGCCTCAAAATTATCAATTGAAGCTTTGGATATTATCTCCAAAGTTTTCATTATCTTAATACGGACAAAAATCTATTTATAAACCTATCGCATAACTAAGAACAATTTACCGACGAGTAAAAGAAAATATTCTAATCACAACAAAATATATATAGTAAATATTCTAAAAGAAAACATGAGCGGACCATTATATTTAAAAGATTCTTCAATTATCGAAGCATTAGAGCGAGCTAAAGAGCCAATAAATAAAGCAAGGGGGTTGAGAGCAGATTTAACTCAAGCTTACAGAAGGGGCTCAATAGGATATGAACTACAGGAAGCTTTGGACCTAAGAGTAAATGGTTTATATGCCCTTATACACTTCGCGGTAAGAGAGGATACTGATTCACTAGATGATTTAGAAGACGAAGAAAGGACCGTTATTGTGAGCATGCTCCAAGTATTAGACGCAAGAGCAAAAATACCAGGAACAATCCACTATTCCCCAGAGCATAAAACAAAGGATATAGAAGGTTTGGTTTTTATGTTAGAAAAGAGAAAATTTAATATTCCCGAAGAATTTAGGCATCACCTTCCCCAAGCATCTTAAGCTTTACAATAAAATAATATTAAACATTTCTAATAATTAATTCTTAAAAAAATACCGCCCAATCTTCCATCCCTCAAAAACAATCAGCCCAGAAAGACCCACAGCAACAGAAATTCCCAACTGCAAACCACTAAGCGGAACAAACCCGAACACATTTCCAAGAACCGTGTAGATAGCCAAAAGATGTAACCCTCCAGAAATCAAAACAGAATAAATCAAATACTTATTATTAAAAATTCCCGTAGAAAAAATACTCCTATTAGATTTACAAGCAAAAACAAAAAACAACTCAAAGAAAATAGCTGTCGTTATAGCCATGGTCCTAGCTACTTCCAACCCAAACTCAACATTAGCCCAATTAAAAATCCAAGCAACAAACACAACCATCAAAACCCCAGCGACTAATATCCATTTCCATACCCCGCCCAACAAACCATCACCACGAGGCTTTCTCTCCATCACATTTTTCTCAGCAGGCTCGACAGCCAGCGCCAAAGCGGGCAAAGAATCCGTAACAAGATTCATCCACAAAATCGCTAATGGTAAAAAAATCAAAGGCCATCCCAAAATCAATCCCAATATAACAGCGAAAACTTCTCCCGCATTAGCCGCCAACAAAAACTTAATAGACTTTTTCATATTATCAAAAACCCGACGACCCTGTCGAATAGCCTTAATAATCGAAGCAAAATTATCATCAAGCAAAACCATATCAGAACTATCACGAGCCACATCACTCCCACGAATTCCCATAGAAATACCGATATCCGCTTTCTTCAAAGCCAAAATATCATTCACGCCATCTCCAGTAACAGCGACGGTCTCATGTTGTTTTTTCAAAATCTCAACAACTCTCAATTTCTGCTGAGGAGTAATCCTAGCAAAAATAGTTTTATCCCGAACAACAGCATCCCATTTATCATCAGGCAACCTATCAAGCTCCCGACCCTCAATAACTTCACCCTCAAGTCCAATTTTTTTAGCTATAGCCCTTGTAGTCAAGGCAGAATCCCCAGTAATAATTTTAATTTTTATTCCAGCACCAACCGCCTCACGAATAGCCTCAGCAACCTCCTTCCTCGGCGGATCAATCATCCCATCAAACCCAGCAAACACCAAATGATTCTCAGCGTTCTTTTGATCAATCTTCGTAATCTGCCTAAATCCAAATCCCAAAACCCGAAGCCCAGAATTCTCCATTTCCTTAGATACCATTTCCAATTCCTTCCGCCTTCTAGAACTAATCAACTTAATTTTATTTTCAACAAGTTCCTGAGTACATCTTTCCAAAATAAACAAAGGTGCCCCCTTTACATAACTAGTTTTAATGCCTTGCTCCGTTTGATGCCGAAGGTTATCTAATGGGGTCGACATCCGAACAACAGACATCATTTTCCTCTC
>CAYYYV010000094.1:0-2076 GCA_964476225.1 Candidatus Woesearchaeota archaeon
AGGATTGGGTTGATATTACTCAGGAACTTGTGGAAGTGAGTGATGCAAAAATAAATGAACTGAATTCTTGGAGGGATATTAGAGCAAGTATCTCTAACATTACCGATACTTTAAAGATACCTACTACGCTTTATTTAACGCTAAAGTGTTCTAATGTGGTTAGTTTTACTAAAGATGGATTTATGATTCAATGTGGTAATCTTTATTATTTCTTCGATGGCACTTCTCTTTATCTAGGAAAAAGAACTGCTCACGAGGTTCCGGGCTATGCCCCTATTGTTGATTATGAGCTTGAGAAAGCTGGAACGAGTGGTGATGAGAGTAAGCTTTTGAGCAAATTTAAAGAACTCGTCAAGGAGTTAAAATATGAAGGAGGTCCAATGTTCTTGATAAAAGATGGTTTGAATATCTTGCTTGGGTCGGGTAATTATGCTGTTGATGGTGTTGGTGATTTTTATGTTAAAAATAGTAGTGGGTGGCAGAAAGTTCCGGGTGGTTCGTTAGATAAAAATAATATTGCAAAAAAGAAGGAATTAAAATTAATCTATAATTTTCTTAAAACAAAATGTTAAATAAAAGAGGAAAATTCACGATTACTCAAATATTGGGTTTGGTTTTGGGAGTTGCTTCGGCGGTGATTATAATTCTTTTAATGGTTTCTATTCTTTCTCCGAATTTTGATAAAGGAGAGGAAACGGCTAAAGGATATTTTAAAAGTTTTATGTCTCAAATTGAGGTTGCAAATAATGATGAGGTAGGGGAATTTTCGATGTGGCAAGCTCGGGAAGCTGGGACGAATGCCCGAAGATATTTTTTGGTTTATTTTGCTGATGGATATAAGCATAATGAAGATGGGAAGGATTTTGCATCTTTTGAGATAAATGAGAATCATATTTGTCTTTGTTATACTTATGATGATGAATCGCATTGTAATTATTGCGAGAATCTTAAATTTCCCGTTAATTCTTGGGAGGATTATGGGCGATGGGATATCGATGAGCAGAAAAAGATTAGGATTGAGTTGACGGGGGGAGAATATGTTATCACGATGGTTTAATTTTGGAAAGAGGGGAAGTATTGGAGTTGATGATGTATTGAAGTGGATTCTTTATCTTGCGATTCTTGGAGCTGTTTCATATGGGGTTTGGCGAATTGTGTCTAGGTTTTAATTGTTAGAAGGGTTAGTTTTATTAAGTTAATTTGATAGGTATTTTTATGAGGAGACTGGATAAAAGGGGAGATGTTTGGCATGAATATATTCTTGCTTTAATTTTGGGAATATTAGTTTTAGGGCTGTCTCTTTATTTTATTTTTCATGAATACTTTAGTGATGAAGATATTGATTTTGAACAGTGTAGGCAGAGTATATTGTTGAGAAGTGGTAATTATATGAATGGTATTAAGTGGTTGCAGGAGAATGCTCCATTTAAATGTAAGACTGATGTTGTGACTATTAAAGAAGATAAGGAGGAGGATGTATTGAAAATAATTGCAGACACGCTTGCCTCTTGTTATTATCTTTACGGAGAGGGTAAGTCTGTTTTATATTCTTCAGATTTTACTAATTTGCAGACTGCTTGTTTTGTTTGTGCCAGGATTACATTCGAAGATAAAATAAAGAGTGATTTTTCTAATCTTAATGTTGGGAAATATTTGACTAATACTGAAATCCAATCAGGAGAAACTTATTTTGATTATCTCTATAGCGTGGATAATGGTGGAAAAATTACTAAAATAAATAAAGAAAGAATGCTTAAGGTTTCTACATTTGATTCAACAAAGGGGGATATTCTTGTTGTTTATTTATATCATCAGCCTAATGCTATTGTGAGACCCATGGGGTCTGCCGGATTAATATTTTTTCAACCAGAGGTAAAGCCGGATGTACTTAAGGACGTTTGCAGTATAATTGAAACTGTTCCCGCATAAAATGGATAGAAAATTAATAAAATGAAAAATAAACGAGGAGATATTATGCATACGGTTATCATTCATATAATTTTAATTGGGATTATTTTTGTATTGTTTTTTATGGCTACGGCGGGGAAGATAAATGGGAGGGGAGTTCTTCAGCAG
>CAYYYV010000095.1:0-2062 GCA_964476225.1 Candidatus Woesearchaeota archaeon
AAATATTTTTGGGTATTCTCTTCCAAACCTTAATAAACTAATTCTATTTAATCATATTATGAGTATGAAAAGTGTTTTGGCTGAGGAATTGGGTAGGTAATACTTTTAATCCTAGTTATCATGATGTTTATCCATCATCTGAGCTTTGTTCATATTTTTCATCAACAAACTTATAAATTAACGTCTTGTTGGTTAATAATGGATTAATTTTTATATTTTTGATTAATATGTTAATATCAGATAAAAAATCCATATGAATCTTATTTGATAAACATTGACTCATCTATAAATAAGACGCCGAGCGTATTTTCTTATATCCTCATCTTTATGCTTATTTGCATATCTATACATTCTCCTGAGGGCCCTTTCTGTTTTTTCGCTTCTTACTTGTCTAAAAGTTACAGAATCCATTTCAATTGGTCTTGAATCTCCTCCAGCTGTCATAGAACTCTCATACACCTCTCTTACATAATTAATCTTATTTGCAACTCTTGCAAAATATCTTATTTTTCTCTTTAAACTAATATTTCTTTTTAACAAACTTAAACATAAAAAAGCCATGAGTAAAATAACAAATGACTATTTTAAAAGATTCTTATGCTCTATTATATACTTTTTTTTGTATAAATTTTTGTGTTTCTGGAATTAATATTTATTCTAAAGGAATCGTTAAATATTTTTCTTTTTAATTTGCATAGGTCTTTTTTTGAATTCTTTTGGTTTCTTGAAAAATATGAAAGTTATGATGGCAATAAGAATTATGATGGCGGTAGAAATTAAAATTAGGAAGGGGTAGAAATTTATTTTTTTGAGTTCGTGTGATTCGTCTGTTATACCGGCTAATCTTTCAGTTACGCTTAGACTTTGCGTAGTGTATTCTTCAGAGGTTTCTGTTTGAACTATTCCGTTTGCTTCTATTTGATTTAGAGAGGATGTTCCTGCCGAGTTGGCGTTGGAGCTACTGGTGGGATCAGAGCTTCCACTGGTACTAATAGAACTATCTTCAATCGTAAGAGATTCAATAAATTCATTAATGTCGTTTCCTATAATGTTGGCGCACTCACTAGTTGTTGCTCCAGAAGTTAAAGTATTCAAATCAGTAGAATTTACTTTGCCGTCTTTATTCACATCTGCTCCATCACACCAATCAGGAGAGACGCAAACTTTTCCGAAATTCCTTTTCATGGTGATAAAATCTATCGCATCAACGACACCATCACTATTTGTATCTCCACCATAGCATTCATTATTTTCTGGGAAACTATCTGTGGTATAATATTTCCCAGAGTTAACATCGCAATCATAAGAAATCTGATAAAATAATTCTACATCTAAAATATCGGACCTATTGGCAAAAATCCATGTGTTTTCATTTTTGTTGAATTCAAAAATATCAATATCTTTATCTAGGGAATAATCTAAAACTTCGCAATCTTCCGAGGAGAAAAATTCTTGGATAGCCATTACATTTTCAATAGATGCAATTCTTATGTAAATATCTGTCGTATTTGTTTCTATATTTTTAAAAGGGACGGCTCTGAATATTCCTTGGAAATCAGGTCCCCATACAACTTTCCCAGTTAAATTTAGACCGACGATAATGAGTGCGATAAGAGCAAGGATAGTAAGGATGATTAATGTGCTTTTTTTCATAGTTGTTTTAGTGGTTAGATGTTTATAAATTCTTTCAGAGGACTAGTCTTCTTATTTATATGCCCCTGCATAGTGACAACAAATACAAAGGTTTAAATACGATTAAGTCTTATAATAATTATGAGAAAAGCATCACTTGGACTATTAATTGCAGGAACAGTAGTGGCAGCTGTTTGGGGCCTTTATAATTATCCTCCTAAAAATCAGAATCAAACAAAACCAGAACCACAAACATATTCGCAGACAAGACCTTCTCCAAAACCAGAACCAGAACGGCAAGATTTCTTCTCATCAGAACCCATGGACCACTCAGGTTATGCTAAAGGAGTTGGCCAAAAAATAGCAGAAGCTTATAAAAATTTTCCGTTCGGTCCTACAGAACCAACATCACAGCCAGCAAGGTAAAATT
>CAYYYV010000096.1:0-2061 GCA_964476225.1 Candidatus Woesearchaeota archaeon
ATTGATTTTGATTTTTAGAGGTTGTTGTTATTTTCAAAATGCTTATATAGTTCATCGACGGATTTGTTTTATGGCTGGGGGTGTTTATAGAATTAGGGTATCTGATTTTTCGGTGTGTAAAGTTAATGGGAAGTCTTGTAAGAAGTGTTCTGTCAAATTTCCCGAAGCTATTGAGGTTGCTAAACTTTTTAAGAGACATGGAAATTTGAAAATGATTGTGGATGGAAAGTTTTTGAGGGGTGGATTTTCTGGAAAACCGATTGGTGCTAGAATTGGAGTTTTGCCGGATGGTCGGCGTTTGAATAAAATGTATTCTTTGTTTGCCCCTGATTTGAAGATTCATGATGAAAGGTCTAACATTCATTGGGATGTGATTTGTAGAAATCCTAACGGTGCTTTTTCTTACATTTATACTGTTGGGAAGGAGGCTTCTTCGAAAAAGGCGAAATATAAGAAAGTTGGGGAATTTGGAAAGTGTTTGTCTAAATTAAGTCGTAATTTGAACAGAGCTTTAGATGAGGATTTTTTGGCCTTGCCAATGTTGATTCTTTTGAAAACGAAGATGAGGGTTGGGAATGAAATTTATTATCGGAAGAATCACCATAAAGGATTGACGACGCTGAAAAAAAAGGATATTAAGATTAGTAAGACAAGTGTAGCTTTTGATTTTATTGGGAAAGATGGGGTTCCTCAGAATATTGTTGAGAGTTTTTCTAAAAAGATTGTTAATAAATTGAAATCTGTTTTGAAATCTAAGAAAAGTGGTGATTTTGTTTTTGTTGATTTGAATGGTCATCCTTTGAAAGATGTTGTGTTTGAACGGGGATTTGAGAAATATTGTGGGATTAAATTTTATCCTCATATTGTTAGGTCTTATTATGCAACAAACGAGGCTGAAAATTTTTTGAAAAAGGGGCGAGTGTCTAAGGATGAAGTTAAGAAATTTTATATGAAAGTTGCGGATAAACTTGGGCATAAGAAATTTTCTAAGAAGAGTGGGAAGTGGGAGGATTCATATCAGGTGACTTTGCATCATTATATTCGTCCTGAACTTGTTGAAAAGATTGCTAAGATTAGCGGTGTTTAAAAAATTCTATTTGTCTGAAGCGTTTCATGACTTTTTCATAATTTCCTTTTTCTACTAGAGTTTTTGTTTTGTCTTTATTGAGAAGTCGGAAATCGTATTTGTTGGGTTCACCTTCTATTTTATCTTTTCCTGGATAGTCCTTCCATCTTGTTGCTGACTTTTTTTTATATTGTAGTACCATACTGTTTAATCACGGCAATACTTAAAAAGTTTGGGGACATTTAGTTTTATGAGGAAACTATCTGTTTTGCTGGTTTTGGTTTTTTGTTTCGGTTTGGTGGTTGCGCATTCTGATTATTATGATGTTGGTGAAGGGTATGTTTACAAGGAGAAGATTGTTGAAAGTGAGTTTTTCCCGGATGAGCATTTGACTGTGTCTAGGACGACTTATGTTGATTATGATAATGATAAGCGGTTTCCGACGGAGGATTATAAGTATGGTTATACTTATCGGGTGACCAATGATTATTTAGATGATAGATATAGGAAGAAAAATAAGAAGGTTGATTATGAGAGATACGAGAAAGGTGGTTATTACCGGGAGAAAGATTATGGTAGGCGATGGGATTATGATAGGTATGATAGGTGGGATGACGGGGTGAAGGGTTATTATTTTAAGTGGAATGGTCGGATGGGGGGTTATGAGAAGGCCGAATGTTATCATGTGCCGCCAAGGGGTCAGTTGTTTTATTTTAAATGTTAATTTGTTATTTATGAGTGTACCTAAATCTTTATAAAGAATTTTTTAGTTGGTGATATATGGAAGAAACAGAAACTACTACAGAGGCTCCTGAAGCTGCTCCAGAAGCAGAAACTACAGAAGCTCCAGTAGAAGAAGCTGCTGAGACTCCGGCTGAAGAACCTGCTCCAGAAGCAGAAGAACCAACTGAAGAAGAACCAGCAGAGGCTGCTCCGGTAGAAGAAACAGAGGATGCTCCAGAAGCAGATGCTGAACCTTCTGAAGAAGCGGCTTA
>CAYYYV010000097.1:0-1933 GCA_964476225.1 Candidatus Woesearchaeota archaeon
GGGTTTTTCGCGGACCATGTTGTTCTAGAAGATGAAGATAAAGATGAGAAAAAATGAGCGATCAACCAATTGAATATAGTGAAGAGATAACTGTTGAAAGGATTTTTGACCTGATTGATGAGATTAACAGTCCGATTGGGTCAGTCCGGAAAGAAGATTTGAATAAAGAATTAACTTGTGCCAAAAGATATTGTGGCGGAGGTTAAGAACGAAATAGACCGTCTGGAGCTATAAATATAGCAGGAAAAATTATAAAAACACAGGGAGTAAGGATGATTAAAACAAAAGAGATCAGGGATCATATACAAAAGGGAGATCGCATAAACAGACTATGGAAAGTTTTTGATATTCGTAGGGCTTTCGTTCATTGTCGACATGTTAACGAAAGGAAGTATTTTTACGATGGAGCTAAAATAAAAACAATAAGTCGGGGCGGAGAGACCTATTATTGTAAAAAAAGAAGAGCTGAACGAGGTCTCGATTAATGCGTAAAAACGCGTAACGCAAAGTTGCATAATGAAAGGAGAATCAAATGGAAGCAAAAGATATGTACCTTAAAATCAAAAAAGAAATAACTAAAGGAATCTATAATTATGATGATCAAATAGTTGCAATAGCTAACTGGATTGAGTCTGAATTTGAAGAAAAGCAGATAAAAATAGAACCAGATTATGAACCATATATGGGATGGTGTGATGTGGAAGGATGTGATTTCGAAGCCTGCGGTGGTGGCGGACATTGGCGAGAAACGGGCTATTGGTTATTATGTTTAAAACATATGGGCGATTGCAGAAATGGAAAAACACAACCTAAAATGAAACAAGAATCAGTAGATAGGGAAAATAACCGAGATGAAAACGGATATTTATCTAATGACGCTTAATGAGCGGAACTGCGATGTTTTGCGGAGAGATATATTATATGAAACACAATGAACTTTGTAAGTTAGGATCAGAATGGCTCAAAAAATATGGATGTAGCATAATCTCAATTGAGCCGGGAAGCATGGAAAGAGAAATACCTGATTGTATTGGATGGAAAGGTGCTTGGTGTTATGTTATTGAATGTAAAACATCATACGCAGATTTCACAGAAGACAAGAAGAAGCTACATAGACAAATTCCAGAGCAGGGAATGGGTAACGTAAGATTATATCTTGCACTAAAAGGAATAATACCTAAAAAAGAACTCCCTAAGAAGTGGGGATTACTTGAATTAAATGAAAGCGGGAAGATAGAAAGAACAAAATGCTTCCCAAGCAACATAGTGCCAGGAGAATATTTTTTTCATTCAAATCAAAATGCAGAAAAATTAATTCTTTTGGCTCGATTGAGAAAAATGAAAACGTGTTTTATATAACAGCTGAAAGAGGATTCGATTAATAATCGGCTGTCTGTGGCTATACGCAAAAATGCGTAACGCAAAGTTGCGTAATCGGCAATATAATACCAGTTAATATATCAAAATGGAGTTAACATGAAAGAAATGTCCGGAGTGGGCAGGGGAGAAAAGATGGAAAAATATAGCAAACTAATTGATATGGTGTTAATGGAACATTTATGTTCTATAGAGATTCAGGCCTATGATCCGCTTAAACCAACAGAATATAATCAAATAGTCACGATTAAAAAGCAAATGGGCAATAGGGATGGATCATCGTTTGAAATTGATCTTTTCAATGGAAAGGGCGTTATGGATATTAGATTTAAGTCTGGTGATTATAATGACATAGAAACAGTTATACTTGAACTCGGTAGGATAATGCAAATGATTGTAGATAGCAATAAAAAACAGGAGAGCTTTATGGAAAATGATATCAGAAAAGGAAAAATTATTGAATTCCAGGGAAGCTGGATGTCCGGAATTGCCCAGCTCATTATCGAGGACAGCGAAACAGGGACAACGGAATCAATATGTTGCGAAAATACTTCAA
>CAYYYV010000098.1:0-1928 GCA_964476225.1 Candidatus Woesearchaeota archaeon
AATCTTCATATCTAACAATTTCTCCGCATTCTCCAAAAATTTCCCAGCCAACATAACAGCCGTAGTCGTCCCATCACCAACCTCATCCTCCTGCGTCTTCGCAATCTCAACAACCATTTTCGCAGCCGGATGCTCAATCTCCATTTCCTCCAAAATAGTCACACCATCATTCGTCACAATAATATTCCCAGACCTATCAACCAACATCTTATCCATCCCCTTCGGACCCAAAGTAGTTTTCACAGTCTCAGCCACAACCCGCGCCGCCAAAATATTATTCCTCTGAGCATCTCGCCCAAGAATCCTATCCCCCTCTGGATTTACATTTTCTACCATAACAAACCTCGCCAAATTTTCTTTATAAGAATTATTATACTACAGTTAAACCTGACTGCCGATATAAATCCCTCTCTTATGCGCCGTGTCACACACACTTAAAAAATCCCTCTTTGCATCAAAAACTCTTCTTTCGTTTTTATCCATCGGCATACTCTGCAAATTATTTACTACCATTCTCAGTATATCAATGGGAATTTTCCAACCCTCTACAGTTTGATAACGCGCACAATCATTCAAAACATATTTATCTCCAGGTTCTGACACTCTTGCAATCTCATCATGATGTGTTAAAACACATTGCCGACAACCATCGCTCGTACATCCATTCCCATTAGAAGGAACCATACATTTACCCAGCCCTATCGGTGGCAACCGAAAATCTCCAATACCCTCATTCCCTCCATCACCAAGAGCGACATCTATCATTCACAAACCAATTATCCACCTTTTATAACAATTACTACACTCAATATGTCATCCCAAAATAATCATAAAATTATATAAACCTAAACAACCTAATTATAACATGGACACAGGAATAAAAGTCGGCGACATCATGACGCGAAATTTCATATACGTATCCCCAGAAACAAACCTCAGAGAATGCGCAAAGACAATGATAAAAAAACGAGTCGGCAGTCTGATAATAAAAGAAGAAGACAAATTAAAGGGAATTCTAACCGAGAAAGACATAATCTGGGCAGTCGTTAAAAAATCAAAAAAAGATTTAAAAGACATCAAAGCAAAAGACCTAATGAAAAGAAAGGTCGTAACAATAAAACCAGATGCAGACATAACAGATGCAATAACCAGACTCCGAAAGAAAAAAGTCCGGAGACTCCCCGTCGTAGAAAACGGAAAATTAATAGGATTCCTAACAACAAAAGACATCCTGAAAATTGACCCAGGACTCTTTCAAATGATAGCAGAAACAATTAAAATTAAAGAAGAAACCGCAAAATTGAAAAGAAGTGATATTGAAGCACCAAGAAAACAAGGAATCTGCGAAGAATGCGGCGACTACGATATCCTATATCACGACGACGCCCAATGGCTCTGCGACAAATGTTATAATAAACGATAACGTTTATATATTAGGTTTCTTTTAAGAATTTAACATGGCACAAAAAAAACAGGTGATTAAAGAAAAGTTCAAACACACCGGTTACTGGAAATACAAAGAAGTCTACGACATGCTGTACCACTGGTTCAAGGAACACAACTACAACGTCAAAGAAGACTTATACAACGAAAAAATAATCGCCAGCGGAAAAGAAGTCATAATAAACTGGAAGGGCGAGAAAAAAATAACAGACTATTTCAAATTTCAAATTAAAGCAGACTGGCACATTCTACATATGAAAGACGTCGAAGTAGAAGTTGAAGGGAAAAAGGTCAAAACAAATAACGGAGAAGTAGAAATAATTTTCAAGGGAGAACTCATCAAAGATTACGAAAAAAGATGGGAAGATAAGCCAATGTGGAAATTTTTAAGAGGAGTATATGAAAGATATATCGTCCGAGCAACCGTAGACGAATACGAAGACGATTTAGAAGACGACGTAAGAGAAATAATTGGAGATTTAAAG
>CAYYYV010000099.1:0-1926 GCA_964476225.1 Candidatus Woesearchaeota archaeon
ACTTCAGTATCACTTACTTCATCTCCAGCAGAGCTGAGCTTTTCCGAATCGAGCTCTTCCGGTGCAACCGAACCTCCATCGTTCTGCGATGAGCCATCCTGACTCTCCGAGTCAGAGCCATCCGCAGTTTTCAACTGCGAGCCATCTTGAGGAGTATTCTCCACTGTCCACTGCTCACTGTCCACTGCCAACTCCGTAGGCACATCAATAGAATCCAAAAAGTCTCTACCTTCTTGAGTCAACCTTCGACCATACTGCATCCTCAAAACCTTTTCAACCAACCCAGCTGCCTCAGCCTGTTGCAAAATAACTCGAATAATTTTCCCACCCGCTTTCTTAAACTTATCAGGCCTTCCGCCCCTATCTTTCTTAGAACCATAACGCGTCCTCAACTTCTCAACGCCAACAACACCCTTAATATACAACTGCCTCAAAATCGAAGCCGCACGAGTATACCAAAAATCATCATCAACAGGTGGCCTCTCCCGCGAAACACCAGTCTTAACATAATTTGCCCACTCAGGAATCTCAAACTCCGGGACCTTCTTCAAAGCCTCAGCCAAAGCTGGAATAAACTTCACAGGGTTTTTCGTAAATATTGTTTTCGCCATTTTCGTATTTAGGCTCTCCTCGCAGAGATAGACAAGCCGAAGCTCGTTAACCTAATATCACATCAGAATTTTACTTTATAAATCTTACCTCTGCGCCTTCCGGTACTTAATAACAGTCAAAACATACCCAACCAACTTATAATCATACTTCACGCCAAGCGCCCCAACCAAATCATCCCCAATCTTCTCCGCATCCTTTTTTGCCCTCGGAGAGGGTACTTGCGAAGCGAGACCGAACGCCGACTTCAAAATAGCAATTTTAATCAAAGTCTCTTTTTCAAAAATACTTTTAACCTGCCCGATAAACGCGTCCGTAAGTCCATTCTTTCCCATCTGCAATCTCTTAATTTGTTTCATTTTTTAATTCTCTCTTCAAACTTCAAAATATCTGCCTTCTTAACCTTAATCCTTTCCTGTTTTTTAACACTCCAACTCCCAACTTTCATCTTCGGAGACTTATCCATATCACTTCGCATAAACTTATTTACAATAACATCCTTCTTCGAATTCCGCCAATCCTGAGAATATCTCGCACAAAAAACCACAGCCTCTTTCAAATCAGCCTTAGAAGGTTTCTCACCAACATTAACAAACGGACTCCCGGGCTCAGCAGTATGCAACAAAACATCCTTCGGATTCGCAGCCCTAACTAACTCATCATTATTCTCTGCGTCCCTTCCGCCAAAAACTTTCAACCCCGAACTCAGAATATACTCTCTAAATTTCATATAATTACTAACTCCTCCTTCTTTAAAAAATTACCCAAAACTTTAGCCGAACAAGTCCGCAAATTAAAATTCATCATCATCAACTTTCTTCTTCTTAGCAATATCCTTAATCCTCTTCAAAGCCGCACGAACATTCTTATTCAACTGAATCATAGAATCATCCAACTGAGCCTTATTCTTCGTCCCCGTACAAACCAATTTCCCATTAGAAAAAAGCAAAAATGTCGCAGTAGGATCTTCCAACTTGTAAACCAATCCCGGAAACTGCTCCGGCTCATATTCCGTATTTTCAAGTTCCAAAGCCAAAGTATTCAAATTCAAATCTAAATCAATAGCACCCGAAGCAACAATATTCTGCACCGTAATCTTCGGCTTAATCGTAACATTAACCCCAATTTTCCTCAACTGCTTAATAACCTGCATAACAACATCCCGAACCTGCGAAACAGATTTTGTCCCCGTACAAACCAAATTCCCAGAACTAAAAACCAAAACCGCACTCTTCGGCTTCTTAACTCTCAAAACCAAACCAGGAAAAGTATCAGGATTATATTCAGTATTCGGCTGCGTCCTCGCCAACTTCGTCA
>CAYYYV010000100.1:0-1883 GCA_964476225.1 Candidatus Woesearchaeota archaeon
ACTGAAGATCGAACGGGGCAAGTCCCATTAGATACTGAAGATCGAACGGGGCAAGTCCCATTAGATACTGAAGATCGAACGGGGCAAGGGGGGAGGGCTCGGGAGATTGTTCATTCTTTGTTTAGGGCTGTGCCTTCGGGGGTTGGTCGAGGGGGGAAGTTGAAGTTGAGTGATAAGGAGTTGGATGAGGTTTTGGTTGGTGGGGCGCAGTGGGCTGTTGAGAAAGGTTATGGGTTCGATAGGGATTGGAAGCATATTGAGGATTTTGGTAAGTTAGGAGGAGCTAATCCTGATGATGTTTCGGGTCGGGCTAAGGGTCGAGGTCGGGGGCAGCTTGGTTCGCTTGGGGCTGGGAATCATTTCTTGGATGTGTTGGTTGTTGATGAGGTTTTTGATGAGAAGGTTGCTAAAGTTTTTGGTTTGGAGAAAGGGCAGGTTGTTATTTTGATTCATTGTGGTTCTCGGGGGCTTGGGCATCAGGTTGCTTCGGATTATATTAAATTGATGGACGATGAATATGGGCATCCGGATTTTGATAGGGAGTTGGTTAATGCGCCGATTAAGTCGGAGCTTGGGAAAAAATATTTGTCGGCGATGGCGTGTGCGGCGAATTTTGCTTTTGCGAATAAGCAATTGATTACTCATTGGGTTCGCGAGGATATGAAACATTATTTTCCGGATTTTAAGGCGGAGGTTGTTTATGATATATGCCATAACATTGCCAAATTCGAAGAATTTGACAATGTTGGTTTGGAGTTGGGTGTTGGGAGTTTGGAGTTGGGGAAGGGGAAGACTGGTTCTGTCCGTAATAGGAAGAGGAAGGTGTTGGTCATGAGGAAGGGGGCGACACGGTCTTTTGGTCCGGGGCGGAAGGAGATTCCGGAGGATTATAGAAAGGTTGGTCAGCCGGTTTTGATTCCGGGTTCGATGGGGACTTCTAGTTATGTTTTGGTTGGGACCAAGGAAGCTGAGGAAAAATCTTGGGGGTCAACTGCCCATGGTGCTGGACGAGCTATGAGTAGGACTGAGGCTAAGAAAAAAATGAGTTTTGAGGATGCGAAGAAAGATATGGAGAAGAGAGGGGTGTTTGTTGAGTTTGGTGGGCAGAAGGGGATGGTTGAGGAGTCGCCGTTTTCGTATAAGGATGTTGATGAGGTTGTTCGGGTTTCTCATGATGCGGGGCTTGGTAGGAAGGTTGTTAAGTTAAAACCTTTATTGGTTGTGATTGGGTAGGGAGTGCAGATTCTAATAAGATAACGGAGTTGTTATAAGGGAATGCGATTCGTAGTGATGGCGAGTTGTCCGTAGGGTTAAGCTTTTTTTGGCTGCAAAATGCTTATTATAGATATAAGAAAGAATCTTAAAAAGTTTAAACTATCTTACAATAATTTGCTTGGTAAGTTGGTTGCTAGGGTTATTCCTGTTTTAGTTATGAAGGGGATGAGAATTAATTGTTTTTAATGTAATAGACAGTTGCAGAATAAACGAATTCAGTGAGATGTCCAATATAGATTAAGTATCAGACTTCTTAATCAGGCGTTATTTCAAAATTCCCCTCGTTTTCACAATAATAATTTAGTTGGTCTGTTTAAGTTGTGGAGAGCAATCAATTAAAAGAATATTTAATTTCTATTAAGAGCTTAATATTTTCCCTTGCAACATACCACAGAAATCCTTATACCTTGGTCTGCTTTGCAAGTATAGTTTCCCTCTTGTATGTAAGTCCCTATAGAAGCAACAAGAATATCTTGGTTAGCACCATCATCTCTACATGCACCACCAGTCAAGACTTCACCTTCATTACAAGAAACTGTTCCGAAATTTGAAAAAGTTTGGTTTATGACTCTGCAGTTCCGCGCCAATCTGCAGCCGGGAGTTGGAGG
>CAYYYV010000101.1:0-1811 GCA_964476225.1 Candidatus Woesearchaeota archaeon
ATGATGATTGAATATAATGCTCTGAAGACAGACATGAAAACTAAAATAATATCTGATATGGGTGCGCTTAGGGCAGCGTTTGATCAAGCAAAAATTCCCTGGGTTAATCTTTATGGGGTTGCGTTGGGTTATGGCAGATATAAGGATATTATGGCTTGGGATACCGATATAGATATGGGTGTTTTTGTTGAGCTTACGGACGAGCAGCGCCAATCTCTTAATGAGGCTTTGATTGCACATGGTTTTTGGCTTCATAATCGTAACGATGATTTTGTTTATTGCAAAAGAACAGTGTCGCTTAATATATTTTTCTTTCATAAAAACGGGAATTATTATGAGTCTTTTCCAAAATCTACTCCCGGAATTAAGTTTATACAAAAGGCATCCTGGTTCGATAATCCTCAAGAAGTAGACTTTCTTGGTGATAAATATCTTATGCCTAATCATATAGATGATTTTTTGACCTGTTATTACGGAAAGGATTGGGAAACGAATATAATCAAGAATCATAGTCAATTTTTCATGGATAAAAGAGGCGGAAGGGAACAATCAGCATGGACAAAAGGCAGGTCCGGTAAATATGGAGATCTGTGGCCTAAAATAATGAGCACTAAAGATGATAACAGCGAGATAATAAAATGTCAAAATAGCAATGCTCCTCCCGGATTTACAGTTCATTATTGCCAGGGTATGAGTTTTTACGGAGATAAAATTAAGTTAGACAAATATGCAAACCGAAAAGACACGACTCTTTTCTTAGGACTGTATTTCGATAATGATTACAATATTTTTAAGAATCACGAAGGAAAAAGAATAATATTTTGGAACGGGAGCGATGTAATAAGGATGTTGCGCAGCTCGAATCGAATCAGCATTGTGACCGGTGCCGATGCTAAGCATTATTGCCACAATGAGCAACTGCAAAAAGAACTGAAATCCAAGGGCATTAATGCGGAAATAGCTGCTTTGTTTTTCGGAGAAAAAAGGGACTATCCAATCAGCTATAAACAATCAGATAATCCGAAGGTATTTATGTGTGCTCACCCGGCAAGAGAAGCTGAATATGGTATTCCAATGGCGATCGAATTAGCGAAAGAATTACCTGAAATTGAATTTCATATTTATGGCATAGCCGGCAATACTGAAAATAATCTTATTTATCACGGTCAAATAGAAGAATCCGAGATGGATAAACAGATAAAGAATTACCAGGGCTGTTTAAGATTCAATAAGCATGACGGAGTGTCTCAGATTGTTCTTAAAAGCAGGATGATGGGATTATATCCGATTATTTCCACTGATAAAGAAGTTGTCAAAAAAGAGTTGTTAGAATTAAAGCATAAGATTGAACCATATAAAACACCGGATCAATTTTATGATATCGATGAATTTATTAACAAAATAAAAAGTAAAAAGGAGGAGTAATGTTCTGGTTAGGATTTGCCATAGGGGTGGCAACCTGTGTGGTGGTTGCGGTTGCTTTTGCGATCTACATGGGCATAAAACATAAGAGTTGAAAAATCCCAGAAAAAGTTATATGTTTTTCTGGAAAAATATGGAGAAAAATGGGTAAGATATAATCATAGAAAACATTAATAAATAACTTGACAAATAATTCAATTGTCTACTTAATGTAAGGTGAAAGGAGCGATAATGGAAAAGATTAATCATTATTTAACAGGTCCTCAAATGAAAAAATTGAGAGATCTTTCGGGAAAAACAGGGCTATCTATCTCAGAAATAATACGCAGAGCCATGGATGAATATTTAGAAAAAAGATAGCAGGTTGTTATGAAATTAAATCGCAGCAG
>CAYYYV010000102.1:0-1797 GCA_964476225.1 Candidatus Woesearchaeota archaeon
TCCGATCTTGAAGCGGCGATTTTGGAATATGTTGGAATTTTGGGGTTTGCTAAATCTGCGTACATGCCTGTCGGTGGTCGGTGGTCGGTGGTCGGTGGTCGGAAGTTGATGGTGGGGAGTTGTTTGGTGAAATCTTTGGATGATGTTCGGGCGAGTTTGGCTTTTGCGGGGATTAAGATTGAGAAGGTTTCTGGGACTTTGAAGGGCCTATCGGCCTAACGTGATTAGAAATCACGTCTAAAATCGGTCGCCTCGCTTTTGTTCGTTGCTGCGATTTTCAGGGATTGGGAATGCATAACAATAAACCTTATTAAGGGAGTTTTTTGAATTATATTAAGATGGAAGACGTACAGCACCAGCAAATGGGGTATGATCGGGCGGCGACAATGTTTGCTCCAGATGGTCATATTTTGCAAGTGGAATATGCGGAGAAAACTATTAGACTTGGTTCTGCTTCGATTGGGATTGTTTGTAAAGATGGTGTTGTTATTGTTTCTGATAGAAGACACAAAGAGAAGTTGGTAATTGATGCTTCTGCGAATAAAATTAATGAGATTGATGAACATATTGTTGCGGTTTCGGCTGGGATAAGTTCGGATGCGAGGGTTTTGATTGATAAGGCGCGGGTTTTGGCTCAGCAGCATAGGGTGACTTTTGATTCGGCTCCGAGTACTGAGAGTATTGTTCGGGATATTGCGGATGTTAAGCAACAGTTTACACAGTATGGTGGAGCGCGGCCGTTTGGTGTTTCGATGATGTTTGCGGGTATGAATGGGGAGCCCCAACTTTATACGACTGATGTAACTGGGAATTATTTGAAGTATAGGGCTAATGCTATTGGTGAGGGAGATGAGAAGATTAAGAAGTTATTGGGAGAGAAGTACCGGGATGGGCTGAGTTGTGATGATGGAATTAAGTTGGCTTTGGAAATTTTTAAGGAAATTCAGAAGGAGGAATTTCATATTGAGAGATTTGATGCTTGTGTTTTGAGCGAGGTTAATGGGAAGGCTAAGATTGTGAAGAAGAGTGGGGCTGCGCTTCAGTGAGTAGTTTGTAGTAAGTAGTTTGTAGTGTTAATTATTGGGAAACTTCGTTTCCGGGTTTGTGTTGAGATTTATTGATTACACAAATATTAATAAACTTGTATTAATTTTTTAAAGTATGGTACAGACAACTGCGCGAGTAAAGAAAGATGGGAAGCATTTTGAGATACTTGTTGATTTGGATGAGGCTTTGAAAGTAAAGAAGGGTGATGGAAACATTAATGCTGCGGTTTTGACGGATGCGGTTTTTTATAATTTGAAGGCTGGGGAGCATGCTTCTTCTGAGGATTTGGAAAAGAATTTTGGGACGAGTGATGTTGTTGCCGTTGCTGAGAAGATTATTAAGGGTGGTGAGATTGTGCGGACGGCTGAGTCGATGAAGGGTGAGCATGAGAAGATGTATAAGCAGGTTGTAGATTTTTTGGCTCGGAATGCGGTGAGTCCTGAGGGGCGGCCTTATACTCCTGATAGAATTATGAAAGCTTTGGTTGAGGCGCATGTTAATATTAAGAATAAACCTATTGATTCTCAGGTGACGGAAATTTTGGATCAGTTGTCGAAGGTGTTGCCGGTTAAGATGGAAATGAAAAAGGTTAAATTGATTGTTCCGGCGATTCATACTGGGAAGGCTTATGGAATTGTTAAGGAGCATATGGTTAAGGAAGATTGGAAGAATAATGGGGATTTGGAGGTCGTTGTTGAGATGCCGACGGCTTTGATTTTTGATTTCTATGATAGGATTAATTCTGCTACG
>CAYYYV010000103.1:0-1672 GCA_964476225.1 Candidatus Woesearchaeota archaeon
TTCAGCAAGGGAGAGATAGTTCTCTTGTTTCACCTAGAGACGTTTTGGTTGTGAGTGATGATTTGGGGGTTTTTGAGATGTTGGAGCAGAATTTAATTAGAGGGGCTTTTTTGGATGCTAATGGAAGCGGTTTGGAGTTCGGGTCGGTTTCTTTTAATGAAAAGTTTCGTTCTTCTTTTTTAGATGGGATTAATAGTAATGCTTTTATGAAGGAGTTTTTATTTAAGAATTTGACTTTTGAAGGAAGAAATGTTAGGGATGATGAGAAATTAAGTTTTTTGAATAATATTATTTATCCGGAGGGGCAGATGATTTATGATGGTTCTAATCTTTTGGTTGGTCGGGAAAGAATTGAAAAGTCTTCTATTCTTAGGGCTGAAAATACTGGCAATATTCATTTCCCGATTGTCTTTACTTTTGAGTTTGAGCGGAAATATTCGGTAGATAAAAATGGGGTGGTGACTAAATTATGATGGATAAGGTAACTTTTTGCAAAAGTTTCATGAATTCATTTGTTAGGGGGAAATAAAAATGGATTATGGGGGACGTGATAGACGTAGGACGAAGGGTGATTTGAAAAAGAAGCGGCTTAATCGGGGATATAAGCGAGGGGGGCAGTTTAGGACGCATAATGTTGATGAGGTTTCCGAGGGGAGTAGCGAAGATTTGGAGAAGAAGAAGAAAAGTAAAAAGAAAAATAGGAAGTATTAGGTAGGTTTAAATAAAATAAAATAGTTTTAATGATATGAGTAAAAAGACGTTGAAGTGGCTTTATTATTTTGCATGGTTGTGGGGGGCTGTGGCAGTTGCTCTTTTGATTTTTGGAATAATTAGGGAACTGATAAGTTAAAATGGATTTTGAGTTGCTGGGTTGGTTTGGGAATTTTATTAATTTTGTGATTTTTGTTTATTTAGCTATAGGCTTGTTGGGATCAAATTGTTTTAATGTCTTTCAGCTTTCTTTGTCTATGTTTGGGTTGTTATCATCTATAGGTATTCAAATGATTGTTATTATGAATAAATTTACGGTGGAGAGTAGATGATATTCGGATTTCTGTTTTGGCTGTTTCTTGTAGGAATTATTGTTGCTAGTTTGCAGGACTTGAAAAGAAGAGAGGTTGATAATTGGTTGAATTTATTTTTGTTGGTTGCTGGATTTGTCTTTATTTTTTATAGAGCTATTTTTGAGAAAGATGTTTCGCTTGTTTTTCAGGCGGGTTTTGCGTTGGTTATTATGTTTGGTTTTATGAATTTGTTTTATTATGGTCGAGTTTTTGCTGGAGGAGATGCTAAGTTGCTGGTTGCTATGACGGTGTTTTTTGTTGGGGCTAACTTTAATTTGACTTTAATTAATATTGGGGTTTTTCTTTTGTTTCTTATGTTTTCGGGTTCCGTTTATGGGTTGATTTATTCGGTTGTTTTGTATATCAAGGATTTTGAGAAGGTGAATGGAGAAATTAAAAAGGGGTTTTCTAATTTGTGGATTAAATATGTGATTTTGTTTGGGGTTGTTGTGTTCGTGTTTGGTTTTTTTTATTCTCTTTTCTTTTTGTTCGGGGTTTTTATTTTGTTGTCGCCATTGCTTTATGTTTTTGCGAAAGGGCTTGAGACCGTTTCTATGGTTCGGGTTGTTTCAGGGAAGGAGCTTCGTGAGGGGGATTGGTTGGTTGAT
>CAYYYV010000104.1:0-1631 GCA_964476225.1 Candidatus Woesearchaeota archaeon
GCCAACCGATGCTTCGTCTTCCCAACCTTCCTCATCTCAATCTCCTCATTAATCTCCCGCACCTCACGAACACCCCCACGCATCTTCCCAATCCCAGTCCCAATATGCAAACTATCAACCCCAGCCATCCTCGCAAAATCCGCAACACACATCATAGACAAACCATGATTAGGATTCTCAGTAAACGCCCCATGCATCGCCCGATGCGCATGAATACCCAACTTAGAATTCGCCCTCAAAGTTTCAAGACTCGCAAACCCAGCCGTAATAATATCATGCATCACAAACTTCCCACCCAACTCCTTAACCAAATCCGCCCGATTCAACATCGTCATAGCCTCCGAAGTAACATTAATCAAATAACCCTTCTTCTCCCCAGTCTCCTCAGCCGCCTTATCACACATCTCCAAAGTCAAAGCCGCCCTCTTTTCAAACGGATTAAACTTCTGTGACGCCAAGTTCTCATCATCCTTAACCAAATCACAACCACCAAGCCAAGCCTCATAAGCAACCTTAGCGTGGTCCTTAGTTTTCAACCCCAACTTCGGTTTAACAATAGTTCCAACAAGCGGCCTCTTTTTAACTTTCAAAATTTTACGATAACCCTCAATTCCAAAACGAGGACCCGGAAAACTCTTCAACAACTTTCGCGGAAACTTAATATCCTCCAACCTCAAACCCTTAACAGCCTTCATCCCAAAAACATTCCCAGCCACCGACGACAAAATATTAGAAACCGAACCTTCCTCAAACAACTCCTGCGGATACGCAATCTTAACCCAATTCCCAGAAATCGCGAAAACTTTCGCTCCCAACTTATTTACATACTTTTGATTAGAAGCAACATCACACCAAGTCCCAACACTAGATTCCAAAGCAACATTATTAGCAGCCTCTTTCAAAGACATCCCCTCGGGCGTCACCCTAAACAAACAAATCAAATCATTACTCGTAGGCTTATACTTCTGGTCAACAAAATCAAATTTTTCCATCATATCACCCCAACGGTTTTTAATATTAACCAAACGACAATACTGCCCAGAGCAAACCAAGCTAACAAATCCCAAATCGAAGTTCCAAAATATTTACTTACCATGTTTTTTCACACAATTTAATTCTATCCCATGAATTTTTTTTATAGTTTCATCTTTAAATTTTTTCAATCCATCAACCTCATAAGAAACATGATTTAGTCTACTTACTTGCCACCCAAAAAAATAACAAGCAGCAAAATACGGATAATATTCCAACAAAACTGGAGTATTAATTATACCAACCATTTTCAAAATCAACCACACAACAATACTCGCTAAAGCAGCATACGCCAACCAGTCCCAAAAATTTCTCTTCACCATCTTTATCTATAAAGACAACCCTATTTTATAAATCTACTTCCCACAACAAGTCTTATCCCCACACTTCCTATGATACGCCTGGCACAACGAACATTTCCCATGCCTCTCACAATCCCACGTACACGGACACTCAGAATTCTCAACCTCACTCATTTTAAAACCGCCCCATCAATCAACTCATTCAACTTCGCACTATTCGCAAAAATCCAAACAATCTTATCCCCCTCAAACATAATTTTATTCGACCTCTCCAAATAATCAAGAATCAACTTAAAA
>CAYYYV010000105.1:0-1630 GCA_964476225.1 Candidatus Woesearchaeota archaeon
GAATTCTTCTATAAAATTTATTATTGTTGAATATTTTTCTAGATATCTTTGACCTTTTTCTGTTAAGGTTATTTTTTTATTTTTTCCGTATGTCTCTCTTATGAATTCTTTGTTTATTAAATCTGAATAATATTCTTTGAATCGGGAGGAGGACATGTTTGATTTTCTTAGTAAGGGGGTCGGCTTTATTGAATGGTTCTCTTGAATGATTTTTAAAATATCTTTTATTATTTCTAATTTATTTCTTTTTGCCATTTTATCCTGTTTTTCTTATAACTTTATAGAAAATGGCTAGAAAAATTCCGATGGAAATTAGATAAATAAATAATTGGAATAGTTGTAGGAAATTTGGGACGAGGATGTCGATGATGTTGAAAATCCAGAAGATGAAGAGCATTAGATATATTATGTAAAGATTTTGAGATTTCTTTTTCTTTGATTGTTTATAAGATATATATACGGTGAAGGTGATGAAAATAAAAAGTATGATGTTTGTTATAAAATAAATTGTTGGGTTTTTAGATAAAAGAATTATTGTTGATATAATTAGTGCTATTGCGTGAAGAATGTAAATCGTTGATTTGAATTTCCATTTTTTCCACATGACGCTGTAGAGAAGATAGAAAATTGCCATTGAACTAAAGTACATGAATATGAAAAGTGTTACGCTCCCGAATATGGGGAGAAATGTTATTAATTCTTTTTTGTCGAAGTAGAATAATATTATTTTTATAAAAGAACGGAAAAAATATGCGAACGCGAAGAACAGGAAAGAGAGTCTAAAATATTTTATACCTTTGTGGGAAGTTAGTTTGTATAATTCTCTTGTGCCGAAATAAATCATGAGGCTGCAGATAATTATTACAAATGAATATATTATTTCTCCGCCTATTCCTGCTCCGAATCTTCCGAGACTTTGTCCCAATCCTTGCCCTATCGCCCTTCCTGTCATTGGTATCATCTTAATATGATGTCTTTGAGGTTTAAATGTTTTTAAAAGAAGTGGATTTTAGGTCCATCTTGTTTATATAGAAATTTTGTTTTGTTTTGTTAATTAAACATGGGAGGTAAATAAAAATGGAAAGTAAGAAAATGTTGGGAGCGTTTGCTTTGGGACTGGTTGCTCTTTTGAGTGTTGGTCTAGTTGCTGCTTATCAGGGTGATTATTCTGTGAAGGGTCCAGATTATTCTGAGGAAAGACACTCGGTAATGGAAGATGTTTTTGACAATTTGGACTATGACTCATGGGTTGCTTTAATGACTGCCGATGGAAGACATCCAAGAGTTTTGGATGTTGTTACCGAGGAGAACTTTGTGACTTTTGTGGAAGTTCATGATGCTATGGAAGATGGCGATTTTGATAGAGCTGCTGAATTAAGAGCTGATCTTGGTCTGAATAACGGAATGGGTCCTAAGGATGGAACTGGTTTCATGGGTGGAAAAAGAATGAATCGAGACCATGGACAATGTTCTGGGATGAGGCATCAGAGAAATCTTGAGTAATTGAGATATTTTTTTTAATTTAGAAATGGACGTTAGGTCCACAAAGCTTTAAATATGATGATGGTTTTGTTGTATTATGAAAAGAGTGATTATGGTTTTGTTGTTGAGTGTTTTTCTTTTTAGTTTT
>CAYYYV010000106.1:0-1618 GCA_964476225.1 Candidatus Woesearchaeota archaeon
AGTAAGGCAAGCGGCTGCAACCCGCTGATCCTGGGTGCAAATCCCAGTACCTGCTTTAGTTAGAAATAAAAAGTCTTTTTTCTAAGGTATGTCATGGTAGAAAAGATTAAGTTGAGTTTTCTTGGAAGTATTTTAAGATATCGGAGAGCATGTAAAGGGAAGTTGCTATAAGAAAGCATTCGTTGTTTTTGAGTTCAGACTGTCCTTTTTTACACGCTTTGCGAGTATCTTTTATGGCTATGGCATTGATTCCCTTTTCTTTTAAGAAGGAAGCTATTTTGTCGGGGTCTTCTGGTTTAAATTTTCCTTCGCTTACAATTACTTCTTTGAATTGTTTTGCCAAAGGGAGTAGTATATTGAGATTTTTGTTTTTTGAGAGACTGAGTAGGAGAGTTTTCTTTTTAGGGATTTCCCTCATATATTTAGCAAGTGCATGGAAGCCATCTTTGTTGTGTGCACTATCTATTATGATTAAAGGGGTCTTTGAGATTGGTTGCATTCTCCCTTGCCATTTGATATTTTTTAGGGAGGTTCTTATTTTTTCTTTTTTTACAGGGAAAGTTTTTTGCAATACTTCTATGGCTGCCAAAGCTAGTTCGATGTTTTTAATTTGAAAGTTACCCTTTAAAAAAAGTTCGTAAGATTCGGTGTTGTTTACTTTTATTATCTGTGATTTCTCTAGTTCTTTAATTTTTTTAACTTGCAAGATATCTTTTGATTCGTATAATTTGGAGTTTCTTTCTTTGCAGATTTTTCCGAGGTGGTCTAAAATTCTAGGGTTTTTTTCCGAGGTTATTAGTGGGACGTATTCTTTTATGATTCCTGCTTTTTTCGAGGCGATTTCCAATAGTGTGTTTCCTAGTATTTGTTGGTGATCAAAACCTATATTGGTTATTAGAGAAAGTTCTGGGGTTATGATGTTTGTTCCGTCCATGTCGCCTCCGATTCCCACTTCGATTATTGCGATATCTACTTTTTCTTTTGCGAAATGAGTGAATGCTAGTGCGGTTGCAAATTCAAAGAATGTTGGTTCGATGTTATTTTTAGAACAGAGTTTTTTTAGTGAGAGGATTTCTTTTTTTAGTTCTTTGTTAGATATGGGGTTTCCGTTGATCATTATTCTTTCATTAAATTTGAAGATGTGCGGGCTTGAGTAGAAGCCGACCTTGTAGCCCGCTTCTTTGTAGATTGTGCTTAGACTTACGCCAGTGCTACCTTTCCCATTTGTTCCTGCTATATGGATAGATTTGAATTGTTTTTCAGGATTTCCTGAGATATTCATTATTTTGGAGATTACTTCGAGGCCGAGCCTCATGCCTACTAATTCTAATCCATAGATTTCTTCAATTAGAGATTGGGTATTCATGTTAAAAATGGGGGATATCCAATTAAAAAGTTTATTGATAACAAATAAAAAGCCTGTTTCTATTTAGTGTTATGGTAGAAAAGATTAAGTTGAGTTTCCTTGGTACTGGGAGTGCGATTCCTACTGCTAGAAGGAATCATCCGGCTGTGCTCTTGAGATATAAGGCTGAGAATATTTTGATTGATTGCGGTGAGGGGACGCAGAGGCAGTTTCGGAAGGCCAAGTTGAATCCGTGTAAGATTACGAAGATTT
>CAYYYV010000107.1:0-1609 GCA_964476225.1 Candidatus Woesearchaeota archaeon
CTTTCATTTCTGAGGTTGAAAGTTCTTCTCTTTTTGTTCCGATTGTTATGACGTTTGAATCTTGAGTTATTCCTCCGTTCTTTGATTTCTTTATTGTTCTTTCGAGTGTTATGGTTTCTCCGTCGACTTCTATGTCTACACACGCGTATGCGTTATCGGTTCCTTGTCTTAAAATTGAAGAGCCCTTTTGTCCTGGCTGTAGTCCGAAAAGTGCGAACTGAAGTCCGAGAAGAATTGAGGTTTTTCCTGAGCCTATGTCTCCAGCCAAAAGAACGGAGCCCCTTGGAAATTCTATTGTTAGATTTTCGTAGCTTCTTATATTTTGAATTGTTAATTTTTTGAATATCATTATGGAGAGCAAAGCTAAAGCTTTGCGTTTTTGGTTTTTAGTTTTTGGTTTTTGGTAAGGGTTCCTAAGACGCCCGCGTAAAATGCCGGAGCGAATTTAACTGAAAGGTTAATCATATTATTTCGTTTATCTTTAGGATGCTTTTTAGTTCGGATAGTAATCTGTCTTCGTAGATTATTATTTTTTCGTCTTCGTTTTTTTCTATGGAAAATGCTGTCATTAATTGGGGGAGATATTTGTTGAAGTCGGTTGGGTTTTTCTTTGAATATTCTCCGAGGATTTTTTTCTCTATGTTGTCCACGTTGTCTGTGTCGAGGGCTTCCATTTCGAATTCGGTGTCTTGAATTTTTAGTGAAGAAATATTTTTGAGTGAGACGAATGCCTCTTTCTTTTTTATGAATTCTTCAATTTCGTTAAATTTAATATCTCCTGTTTTTCCTTGTGTTAGTATTCCTTTTAGTTTTAATAAAACAATTTTGTCTCGAAGATTTATTTTATCTAGTTCGGTAATTATTTCTTGTGTCGCAGTTAGTCCGTTGTTTATCGTAACTTCAATCGATGCTACTTCTTTTATTGGGACTTTTATGTTTTGACATTTTATGTTGGTTCCTTCGGTTTCTACTAGACAGAAGCTTCCGTATTTTAGGTCTGATAATTCCTGGAAATTGTTTGGGAATGTTGGACCGGGGTAGACGTAGTGTGCGTTTCCTTCTTGTGTTTCGAATGGTTGATGAATGTGTCCCATCGCGTAATAATTTGCTAAGGGAAGTTTTTGCTTTTCTACATATTCCATTGGAATTGTCCCGATAACGTCTTTGATTGTTGTATGTATCATAAAAATTGTGAATGGGTGAATGGATTCAAAGTAGATTTTTGAGAGGTCTTCAATTTCCATTCCGGATTTTTTGCCTGGGTATCCGTAGATTGCTATTTCGTTGTGCATGTGTGGTTTGAGTTTTATTTTTCCGTCTTCTTGATATTCCCAGTTTCCAACATTTTTACAGAAGCCGGCTTTTTCTAGGACATCTAGGAAGGTTTTGCCTGATGCGGAAAAATCGTGGGAACCGGCGATTAGGTAGACTGGGATTTTTGCGTCTTTGAGTTTTTTGAATTCGGCGAAGGATTCTTTCAAGATTTCTATTGGGGGGTAGGCTGAGTCAAAGAGGTCGCCCGAGATTAGGACGAATTCTACTTGTTCCTGAAGACATCGTTCGATGACTTTTTGGAAGGATTTGAAGTTGAGTTTTTGGAGTTCTTCTT
>CAYYYV010000108.1:0-1569 GCA_964476225.1 Candidatus Woesearchaeota archaeon
GAAAGACGGCAAACAATTTGTCGGAACTCTTTTAGCATTCGACATCCACATCAATGTGGTTTTAGACATTGCAAAAGAAGTTGAAGACGGAGAGCAAAAAACAAGCTACGGCTTAACGTTTTTGCGAGGAGACACAATTGTCTTCATCTCACCATCAGCTAACTAATGAGCGTTTTGTCCGATTAATTTCGCTGGACAAGAATTCTCAGAATCTTTTTGTTAGTGATAACTACCTCTCATAAATATTTTTCCTATGCCCAACCTTCAAAACATTCAAAACCCTAATCTCATTCCTAACATCAACAATAATCCTATAATCCCCTACCCTTAACTTAAACCCCTTAATCTGAACAAGCGGCTTCAAAAAAACAAACGGGTTCTCCTTACACTCCTGCAACTTATTCCAAATCCTCCCTTTCGTCAAAACATCAAGCTTATTCAAATCCCTCAAAGCCCTCTTCTCAAAAATAAGTTTATACATCAAACCCCCAAAATCTTTTTAGCTTCCTCTTCCGTATAAAAATCTCCTTTCATAATATTCTCTCGAGCTTTTTTGATTTCCAAAACCGTTTTCTGACTCAACTTAGGCTCTTTTTCACATGCTCGAGCAACAAATAACAACTTCCTAATCAACTCATTATAACTCTCATTCTTATGCTGCCTAAACCCATCCAGCCCGGACTTAATCTCCCCACTCACCCTAATTGTTGTTTCCATATACATATGTATACATATGTAGATTATTTAAACGTTTCGCTGGACAAAAATTCTCGGAACTCTTTTTGTTAGTTAGAACTTTCAAAAAAACATTATTTTATTTAACTCAACTCCTAGGAACATACAATATGTTTCCATTCTTAACACCGCCATTCGCTAGAATAATCTGCTCACCCAAGTCAACTGTTCGCTGAGCTATATTAGTAATCATATCATCTGGCAAAGTCCCACGATTTGTATTATCATAAAAATCCCTTATAGGTGATTTCCACTTATCAGGAATATTACCCGCACCAGCAATAACTCCCAACATTCCAGCAGTTGTAGGAGAATTACAATCATTATCCCAGCCAGCCAAGGCTGCTATCTGTATTCCCCTATCAAACTGGACACCCTTGTCTTCATCCTTACTATAAAGTACAGACATTATAGTTGAGGCAAAATTAGCATCTGCGTGAATCCAATGTGGCTTCGCCAAATAAATGTTAGTATAAATTTCTTGTCTTGTATCTCTCCAATTAGGATAAGGATTGCTATCATGCCAACCCTGAACATCATCAACTATTTCGTAAACTCTCGAGTCTGAAGGGAATCTGTTTTTTACATCTTCGATAATCACTTCCACATCATCTTCGAAAAAAGCCTCCGAATACATCATCGCATAAAATTTAGAAAAATCCACAGCATAACCATCATTTGTTACTCTCGCAAACTTATCGGCATAACTTTCTGCAACATCTTTCATTCCTGGGGTCAGAGCACCAAAAACTTCTATTTCAATTTGTGCATCAATAAAATCCCAATATTGATTATATCCTTCCATCCCAGAATAAGGAGGAACACATCCACCCG